>CAIYTJ010000058.1 GCA_903929065.1 uncultured Bacteroidales bacterium
ATTAAGTTCTTTAGTTTAGAAAACGAAACAGCAGGGCGGGGCGAGAAGTTTCACGAAATCTATCTAGATGAGATCGCTTTTGCCAAGGACAACTTCGAATTTCAATGGAGTACAGCCATAAGACCAACCCTTACTGATTATGCGGGTAGTGCTATGGCTTGCTCTACGCCTAACGGCATTAGTGATGAGAATTTCTTTAATCGGATCTGCAACGATGCAGATACCTACTGGACAGTCTTTAAAGCCCCAAGCAGTAGTAACCCATTTTTACCAAAAGATGAGCTAGACCTAATTAAAAGGCGTACCTTACCGCTGATATGGTTGCAGGAATATCAAGCGGAATTCATAAATATGAATTCAGCAACCTTTTTCCCGTTAGAGTTTTTTCTTGGGGAGGGCGGTATCCCTGAACCATTGCCTGAAATGTTTGGCGGGATTTTTGCGGTAGTTGATACAGCACTTAAGGCGGGGGCAACCCATGATTCGACAGCAGTACTCTATTGTGCCTACCAACCACCTGCACACCTGCAAGCGCAGAAGATATTCATTGTCGATTGGGATTTGCGTCAGATTCATGGCTCACTATTAATCGATTATTTGCCTGAGATTCAGCAAAGAATTGAAGAGCTTATCCGTGAACATAAGGCAAAGTGGGGGAGCTTAGGGATCTTTATCGAAGACAAAGGATCTGGCACTGTATTGCTAGGGCAATCTATTAGGACTGGAGTTCATACCAAAGCCATTCCAAGCAATCTCACTTCTATTGGCAAAGATGAGCGAGCCATTGCTTCATCACCCTATGTAGCGGGGCGACAAATAAAAATAAGCCAACATGCTTATGACAAGATGATGGATAGTAAGGGTAGCTATAAAAATCACCTGCTATCGCAAATTATGAATTACAGAATTGCAGATAAGGAAAGCTATAAGAGGGCAGATGATCTTTTTGATTGTCTAACCTATTCTGCAATTTTGGCTTGTGGGACAGGAGATCATTTTTAGTTATTGTGGGAGAGCAAGTTACTTCTTCATTTCCTTATCTACAAAACCCATTAACTCTGAAAGGCTCAACTCCAAAGCTTGGGCGAGTTTGGCAATAGTGGTAATTGAGGGTAGTTTTTGATCTAACACTAGCTTGCAAGTATTTAGCTGCTTGTAGGGCTTGCTAGCTTGCTTTTATGTGTTTGTATACATAGAATAGAAAAAAGAAATTTCATTAAAACAAGGTGGTTTCTATGTTTGGAATGCTTGATTACAGAGCACATAAGCTCTACTTGATAATGTTTGGCATCCCTTGGTTTGTATTTAGATGGATGATAATTATCGGCTTACCTTTCATTTATTATGGTATTGGATTGAAAGTTGCTGACATTCGTTTACTACAAATAATTACTTCTCTCATTGCACTTTTTTTCATTGAAATCATTGTCGCAATCGCAGTAACTTATTTAGAAAAATTTTTTATGTTTATCTTTAATTTATTTGTTGATGTAATTTCTGTTGATGAAAGAACGAAAGAAGAATCTCTTTCAGTTGTCAAAATGGGTGACACAGCAATTAAGTTAATTGAAATAGGAAAAAAACATCCAAAAGATTGGAACGATGAAGATATCGCTTTCATTCATCGTGGTTTTTTTGCTTGGTTTTTCAAAGAGACAATCACTCATAGACTTGAAATGGTGAAAAATTATTTTATTGAAAATCCAACTGTTGTATTCAATGAATGGAACATAAAAGATTATCTTTCAAAGAATAATTTATCGATGTCTATTTGGGAGCACTTGATTACAAACTCAACATATAGAGTATCAGCTATCTCATATTCAATAACAATTGTTTTGCTAATTTCAAATCCTTGGAAATGATATGGAAAATAAATGACAAAATTAAAAATCTTGATTCTATTTGCGCTTATGGTAATTTCAAATATATCATCAGCCGGTACTCTGAAAAATTGCGAGGGTGTGTCAACGCCACAAGGGTATAGGTATGTTGGAACATATTGCTTTGATTTTCAGTGTTCTTATACTTTTACGCGTGTTTTTAATAGTTATTGTCCTTACAATTCAAATTAGAAAGATGTTAAATTGTAAAACAATAATTACAGAATAAGAATTGAGTAAAAAATATCCTTTAAGAAATATTTGATTAATGAAAATCAAACACTAAATGACAATACTTAAACGGTTTACAACGCTGGTAATTACGCTGTCAATTTGTGTTGGTTCAGTGTGGGCTGGAGATGTTGAAGATGGTAATG
>CAIYTJ010000059.1 GCA_903929065.1 uncultured Bacteroidales bacterium
ATTGTTGATTCTTTTTAGTATAAAGTCATAATAAGTCTGTAAAATTATTATAAACCTTTTTTATTCTGAACTCTTCCAACTAAAAAAGAATTCCTACTTTTGCATTCTAAACTAAAACAAGAACTTTTTAAAATATTAATCATAACTATGGATTCAAAACAAACAATTCTAATTATTGACGACGAGATTCAGATTCGCAGACTTTTGGAAATAAATTTAACTGCAAACGACTATCGGGTTGTAGAGGCTGAAACCGGAAATAATGGTTGTTTGCTTGCAGCATCAATCAATCCCATACTTATCATTCTCGATTTGGGTTTGCCTGATATAGATGGATTCACAGTGTTGAAGAAATTAAGGGAATGGTACACAAATCCGATTATAATTTTATCAGTTCGTGATTCGGAAGAAGACATTGTGCGTGCTCTTGAAAGCGGAGCAAACGATTATCTGACTAAACCTTTCAGAACCCGTGAACTGCTTGCACGCATCCGGGTGGCAACGCATCACACAATGAGTCAGCAGGATCGGGAATCTGCCATGGTATTTGACAACCTGACAATTGATATTGCAAAGCACATTGCAACAAAAAATAATGAAATCATCAAACTAACTACAACAGAATTCTCTTTGTTGGCACTTTTGGCTAAAAATGAAGGGCGCGTGCTTACACACGTTTACATTTTGCAAGAAATCTGGGGGTATGGTTATACAGAAGAAACACAATATCTTCGTGTCTTCATTGCGCAGCTTCGTAAAAAAATAGAAGATGATCCTTCAAAACCAAAATTATTGATAACAGAATCTGGTATTGGGTATCGTTTTAGTGGGATATAAAGAGGTTACATTTGTTTATTTGGAATCTTTATCGTAAAAACTGCTCCTCCTTTTTCTCTGTTAGAAGCTGTAACGGATCCATTGTGAGCTTCAACAAATCCCTTTACAATAGACAATCCAAGTCCGGTTCCACCTGCTTTCGCATCTTTTCCCCGGTAGAATTTATCGAAAACAGTTAGTAATTCTTCTTCTTTAAATCCTTTTCCATGGTCAATAACTTTGAAGATAATACTATTTTCAATAATGTGAATTTTTAATTCAATGGTAGTGCCGTGAGGAGAATGTTGTGTTGCGTTAAGGATGAGGTTATGTAATACCTGTTCCATCAATCCGAAGTCAACATAAATCAAAGGAAGATCGGCAGGAATATCTTTTTTAAACGTAAAGAATTCCAGTTCGGATTTAAGTGTTTGGGAAACCGAGTTTGCCAAATCCTGTGCATCACACCAGTCAGGATGCGGAGTTATCCGGCCCGATTCAAGTCGCGACATATTCAGTAAATTTTCAACCAACCTGTTCAGACGGACTGAAGCAATGTTAATTTCAGAATACAATTCTTTTTGAACCGGTTCAGGAAGTTGTTGCTCGAGCAATGTTTCCGATGAACCCATTATGGCGGAAATCGGAATGCGCAGTTCGTGCGAAATGGAATTAAACAGGGTTTTATACAATTTTTCTGATTCGCTAATCAGATAAGTCTTCCGGGCAGCATTTCGAAGCAGTTCCCGTTCGTATTTACCAATAATCTGGGCAAGAGAAGATTCCCAAAACTGTTCTTCGCCATGAGTAAAATTCCTGGCTTGCTTTACCACAATTACTCCCAGTGTGCTATTACTACCTATCAACGGATAGAATGTATATTCGTTTGATGGCAAGGTATTGGTGAATTTACCTGCTTTCACAGAATTTTTTTCCACCCAGTTAACGATACTCATCTCGCTTTCATTTAATTTGACAGAAGAATTTTCAACGACTTTTATTTCCAGTTGATTCAACTCATTTTTGACCACAACAGCACATTCCAGTTTGAAATAACGGTTGATGTAATCGGCTGCAACCTGAATAACATCATCGAAACCGGAATTGGAATTCAAATCTTTTGTGAGTTGGTACAAAGCATTGGTTCGTTCTTCACGGATTCGGATCTTCTTTTCCTGCCTGCGAACTCTCGACGTTAATGTACCATTAACCAGCGCAATGATGAAAAACAAAACCAGCAACAGAATATCAAGTGGTTTCTGAATAAGTAGTGTAAATTGTGGCGGAATAAAGAAATAATCCCAGATTAATGAGCTCAACGTTGCAGCAAGCAAAACCGGACCGGTTCCATAAAACAATGCCAACAACGACACCATAAGCAAAAAGATGACCGAAACAACCTGATAGCCCAAAATATCGCGGACAAAATAACAACCGATGGAAGTCAGTGTGACAACCAGTGTTACAATCAGATATTGTTGTATTTTTGAAGTAAATGGTGGAATTGACGTATTGGGATTGAATTTATTTTCAACCGGCGTGTCCGACCCCAGTATATAAACATCAATATTTCCGCTGTATTTAATCAGCCGGTTAACAAAATTACCAAGTTTTAATAGTGATTTTACATTGCGTGTTCCCGATTTACCTACAATAATATGTGTTATGTTTTCTTTTTGGGCATAATTTACAATAGCCATTACCAGATCATCATTGGTAACGATTCTGACTTTGAATCCCAGTTCTTTGGCAAGTGCAATATTCAAATCTAGTTGTTCGTGGTCTTTTGCGGTCAACCGTTGGGTGGTTTCTACATAAAGTGCTTCCACATTAGCTCCCATGGTGTAAGCTAAGTTCTTTGCCCACTTCAGCAGACCGGCTGACGAAGGACTGACACCAATGGCAACCAGAAAATGTAATCCCGATTTCCACGGGCCACGGATTCGTTTGTCCTGCATGTAATCGTGCAACTGGCTATCAACCCTGTCGGCAACAATTCGCAGTGACATTTCGCGCAAAGCGGTGATATTTCCCTTGCGGAAGAAGTTATTCACCGCTTCTCTGGAACGTTCAGGCGTATACACTTTTCCATCCGAAAGCCGTTGAAGCAGTTCATCAGGAGTCAAATCAACTAATTCCACATCATCCGAATTCTCGAAAATAAAATCCGGTAAGGTTTCGCGGATTATTACACCGGTGATTTGAGCCACTGTGTCGGTGCGGCTTTCCAAATGTTGAACATTGAGCGTGGTGAAAACATTTATTCCGTTCTCCAACAATTCCTGAACATCCTGATAGCGTTTATTATGCCGGCTTCCCGGAGCATTGGTATGTGCGAGTTCATCCACCAGCACCGTGTGTGGATTTCGTGCCAATATTGCGTCTAAATCCATCTCTTCTACCGAGGTGGATTTATACTCAATGGCCTTACGGGGAATTATCTCGAACCCATGTACCAACGCTTCAGTTTCTTTTCGTTTATGTGTTTCCACATACCCGACAACAATGTCATTTCCCTTCTTCTTTTCATCGTGTGCAGCCTGAAGCATTGTGTAGGTTTTACCCACACCTGCACACATACCGAAAAAAATCTTCAGCTTTCCCCGTTTGCTTTTTTCTTCTTCTTTGGCTAATGCAGCCAGAAGTTCATCGGGATTGGGTCTGTCAATTTCGAAATCGCTCATATTTATCAGAATTAAGGGTAACCACTAAGACACGGAGTATACAGAGAAACACAAAGAATAATACATTTACTTAGTGAACCTTAGTGAACTTGGTGTCTTAGTGATAATATCATTTTAGTTTGTCTAATGCAATGTTAAGTTGTAATATATTAACACGGCTTTCTCCCAAACAGGTCAGTTGGGGTGACTCTTTTATCGTTTGAACAAGCATTTTCAACTTTTGTTTTTGTACATTGCTAAAATTCCTGGCTTTTGCAATACGATTAATTTGTAAATCAGCTGCTTCCGGCGAAATATGTGGATCGAGACCGCTTGCCGAAGCAAAAAGCATTTCGGACGGAATTTCAGCATTTTGTTCAAGCTGGTTGAATTTGATAAATTTGCTTTTCCGTTCAGCCACCTGAGCTTTTAATTTTGCGCTTTTCAGCCCATAATTACTGCCCCCCGAAGGTAATGGATTATTTTCAATTGCAGAAGGACGCGACGAAAAATAAATAGTACTATCGAATTTTTGTCCGATTAATTCACTTCCAATCAATTTATTATCTTTCAAAATCAGGCTGCCATTTGCCTGGTGAGGAAAAACAACCTGTGCAATTCCGGTTACTAAAAGAGGATATATTACTCCTGTGAGAATGGTAAAAAGCAGGAATATTCTTAATGCTATACTTAATGTTTTCATTTTCTTTACTGTTTATAAATTAATCAATAAATCGATAATTTTTATCCCGATAAATGGAGCGATAATACCGCCAAAACCATAAATCAGTAAATTTTTTGTCAATGCCCTATTTGCTGAAATTGGTTTGTAGGGCACCCCTTTTAATGCCAGCGGAATAAGCGCAATAATAATCAGCGCATTGAAAATAATGGCACTCAGAATGGCGCTTTCGGGTGAACCAAGTTTCATTATATTCAGTGCCGACAACGGTCCCTGTCCGTTACTTCCGGCATAAAGTGCAACGGAAATTGCCGGAATAATGGCAAAGTATTTGGCCACATCGTTGGCAATGCTAAAGGTAGTCAGCGCACCACGGGTCATCAATAATTGTTTCCCAACTTCGACAACTTCAATTAGTTTCGTCGGATTACTATCCAAATCAACCATATTTCCGGCTTCACGAGCCGCTTGTGTTCCTGAATTCATAGCGATACCCACATCAGCTTGCGCCAATGCCGGAGCATCGTTTGTTCCGTCGCCAATCATTCCGACCAAGTGGCCTTTTTCCTGTTCTTCACGGATACGACGCAGTTTATCTTCGGGTGTGGCTTCGGCCATAAAATCATCCACACCAGCTTCGGCAGCAATAGCAGCGGCGGTTAGCGAGTTGTCACCAGTAATCATCACGGTGCGAATTCCCATTTGACGAAGTTCAGCAAAACGCTGTTTGATACCGCCTTTTACGATATCTTTCAGGTGAATTACACCTAATACTTTGTTATCTTCAGCCACTACCAGAGGCGTTGCACCTAATCGTGCCAACTCCGATACTGCATCAATGACTTTTTGAGAGAAAACTCCGTTGTTTTCTTCAACAAAAGCACGAATTGCCTGCGATGAACCTTTTCTGATCTGGTGAACTTTTCCTTCGGGAGTTTTCAAATCCACACCACTCATGCGCGATTGTGCGGTAAAAGGAATAAATGTGGCATGCAAATGCGTAATGTCCCGTCCGCGAATATTGAATTTTTCTTTTGCCAACACCACAATAGAGCGTCCTTCGGGTGTTTCGTCAGAAAGTGACGATAATTGGGCTGCATCAGCCAGTTCTTCAACCGTTACATTTTCAGCCGGAATAAAATTGGTTGCCATGCGGTTTCCTAACGTTATAGTTCCGGTTTTGTCGAGCAAAAGCACATCAACATCACCGGCAGCTTCAATAGCACGTCCGCTGGTTGCAATTACATTTCGTTGGATTAACCGATCCATTCCGCTGATACCAATTGCACTCAACAATCCACCAATAGTAGTTGGGATAAGACATACCAGCAGGGCAATTAATACCGGAATAGATAAGTTGTGTGATTGAGCAATTCCCGAAGCATTTAAACTGTATCCGAAAAAGGCAGGAAGTGTAACCACTGCCAACAAGAAAATAATTGTCAAACCGGAAAGCAAAATAGTCAACGCAATTTCGTTTGGGGTTTTCTGACGTTTAGCACCTTCCACTAAAGCAATCATACGGTCCATAAAAGTATCGCCGGCATCCGCTGAAATACGAATGAGAATACGATCGCTCAACACTTTTGTACCACCGGTTACTGCCGAACGGTCACCACCGCTTTCGCGGATTACCGGAGCCGATTCGCCCGTTATGGCCGATTCATCCACGCTGGCAATTCCTTCAATTACTTCCCCATCCGATGGAATGATATCATTCACTTCGCAAACCACGATGTCGCCTTTGCGTAAACTAGGAGCCAACACTTCTGTTTCTTTGTCCCCAACCATTTTTCGGGCAACAGTTTGAGTACGGTTTTTACGCAAGCTTTCGGCTTGTGCTTTTCCACGTCCTTCGGCAATTGCTTCAGAAAAGTTGGCAAAAAGTACCGTAAACCACAGCCAGATGGCAATTTGTAAATTAAAAGATGAATACCCACCCTGAAAAATTCCGATAAAAACAATGATAGTCGTCAGAACTGCTCCGATGCCGACAATAAATATTACCGGATTTTTTATCAGTGATGCAGGATTTAGTTTCGTTACGCTGTCTTTAGCAGCCCGTGCAAGTAACTTTTTATTAAAGATACCTTTATTTGATTTTGTTGTCATTGTTCTAAAATATTAAAATGTAATTCCACTATTCATTAATATATGTTCTACAATTGGTCCAAGTGATAAGGCCGGGAAATAGGTCAATCCACCGACAATAAGTATAACGCCAATTAACAACGATATAAACAGCCAGTTATCTGTTTGAAATGTTCCGGCAGAAACAGGTGTGATTTTCTTTTTTGCCATGCTTCCGGCAATTGCCATGATCGGTATAATGACTCCAAATCGTCCAATAAGCATTCCAAATCCGAGAAGCAAATTATAGAAAACGGTATTGGCATTTAATCCGGCAAAAGCGCTACCGTTGTTTCCGGCCGCTGAACTGAAAGCGTATAAAATTTCAGAAAATCCATGAGGCCCGGCATTATTCAGGCTTGATAATCCAAGCGTACTGACCGCCGCCCAGGCTGTAAATAACAGAATTGCAAAAGAGGTAATTACATTAGCAATAATGGCCATTGTTACTTCAAATCTTTCCACTTTTTTACCCAGATATTCAGGTGTACGTCCGACCATCAAACCGGCAATAAATACAGTGAGGATGATAAATACCACCATACCGTATATACCGGCACCCACACCACCGAAAATAATTTCGCCAAGCATAATATTAATCATGGCAACCATTCCGGCAAGCGGCGATAAACTATCGTGCATGGCAATAACAGAACCGTTGGATGCCGCGGAAGTGGATGTGGACCAAATAATGCTGTTGGTTATCCCGAATCGGGTTTCTTTTCCTTCCATGAGCGGTAAATGCCCGAAAATAGGATTTGCAGCATATTCCGAGTAGAGCGAAATAGATAATCCTGCCACCAGTAAAATAAACATTACAGTAAAGATAGTCCAACCCTGTTTTTTGGAGCCAACCATTTTTCCATAGGTAAAAGTCAAACCGGCAGGAATCATTAAAATTGCCAACATTTCAAGCAAATTGCTCAATGGCGTCGGGTTTTCAAACGGATGGGCACTATTGGCATTGAAAAAACCACCGCCATTTGTACCAAGTTGTTTAATCGCAATTTGAGAAGCTGCAGGACCCATTGGAATTACTTGCTCGGTTCCCTGAAGGGTATGCGCAGTTTGATATGAGTCAAAGTTTTGTACAACACCTTGTCCAACCAGAAAAACAGCAAATAAAATAGAAAGCGGCAAAAGCACATATATGGTTGAACGGGTTAAATCAACCCAGAAATTACCCAGTTTGTCGGTTGTTTTACGGGAAAGTCCTTTGGCAAGGGCCAATAATACCGCTATTCCGGTGGCTGCGCTCACAAAATTCTGAACAGTAAGTCCCAACATTTGTACAAAGTAGCTCAGTGTGGTTTCACCACTATAGCCCTGCCAGTTGGTATTCGTCATAAAACTCACAGCCGTATTGAACGCTGAATGCCACGAAACATTAGGTAAATGAGCCGGATTCAATGGCAAAAAAGCCTGTGTAAGCTGAATGATAAATACAAACAAAAAACCGATTAAATTGAACAGCAACAACCCGAAAGTGTAGCTTTTCCAGTTTGTTTCTTTAGTAGCATCAACACCGACAAGTTTATATGTCAATCGTTCGAGCCAACCAAATGGTGCTGACATTAGGTGTTTTTCTCCTGCAAACACCTTGTACATGTAATTTCCCAGAACAGGCGTTAAGCCAATGAGTAATCCGAGAAAAATAACAATTTGCAAAAAATCATAAGTTGTGAACATAGATTTGTTTTATTAAAATTTAGATCTCTTTTAAAATTTCTCAGGTTTAATTAGTGAATAAATTAAATAGCCAAGTAAAATCACGGCTATAATTGCACCGATAATATAGCCAGTGGTGCTGCTCGTTTCGGTTGTTGTTACCATTAAAAGTTTTGTTACCATTTTAGTTTGTTTTTAAATTCTATATGTTGAAAATAAATTAGGAAAATTAGAAATTAATGTCCAGCTGTGTTGTAAATGAATTTGCATTTACATTACTGGAATTATAAAATGCGTTTTTGTTATTGTAAATATCGTAGGCGAAAATTACCGATACATTTTTTGAGAAAGCCCATGAAAAACCAAAATTTAAAGCTCCTAAATAGTTTTTGCCTCCCTGATAATCTACTGCCAGCCATAATTTGTCTGAAATTTCAGTCATTGCTCTGTCCCACGACAGTAGTAATCCTGAGTTTGCTGCATTTCCATTTTCATCTACAAGTAAATTTTTATTTCCGGTATAATAACCTACAGAAATACGACCGATAACAGGAATTGTTTTTGCTACAAGTGTGTAAACAATATTATAATCGGTTAGTCCGGTTTTTAATCCGAAATTATATGCTCCAACTGCGATGGCAGGTGCACCTTTAAAAAGAGAATCTTCCGGCATTGCAATTTTGCCATTAAAATAAATAGGGTTTAAATCATAATTTTTATTGTTATCCAGATTTCTGTCACCCATATTTAAATAGTCAATTCCAATTTCAGCCTGAACTTTGCTAAACGGTGAAATACCACCGGTTAAACCAGCGTCATAAATCCCCGAACCAAGAAATCCATCTGATTGTTTCTCCGTCCGAATGTAATTGTCTAAACCCAAGTGAAGTGTTTTGAACGCCTGAATATCGGTAGACGGAATCCAAATTTGTGTAGAACCAGTTGCTTTTGCAACACTAATTGATAATAATACTGCCATCGCGCAGATTCCTAAAACTTTAATTTTCTTCATTTTCAAAAAAATTAAACAAATAACTCATTCTATTTTTTTGTTGACTTCCAAAATTTTGAATCCAATTCAGGTTGGTTTAATTCAAAATCATAAATTCAATCAGTATTTTTGGAAATATCTTTACTTTTGATTTTTATGTATTCATCAGAATCATCATCAAACATCATTTTGTCGTAATGTTCCTTGTACCACAGGTTCTTGCCAGGCTCTTGATAGTTGCATAAAGAAATAACAATCCTCCACACAGTTCAACAAAAAATTCAATTGTTGATTTCATAATTCTTCATGTGTTTCGATTTGGTGCTGTTAATCAGGTAATTGCATGTTAAAGCAATCAATTTTTTTAATCCATGAAAATTGCTTTGACTTTACACCGCAAAGATATATTGCAACATATAAGTAAAAAATCAAAAATATAGGTTAGGATATAAAGATTTTATTAAGAAGTAAAAATAAGTAAGTTGCTTTTTTTTATACGAAATTTAAATAGCTTGTTTACATTGCTTTATCGGTATTTTTGAGAAAATATCTGTA
>CAIYTJ010000060.1 GCA_903929065.1 uncultured Bacteroidales bacterium
ATATTGAATGCGCCCGAATGACGGCCGATCGTCTTATCATGTTGCAGGATGGAGAAGTTTACGAAAAAGGATCATTAAAAAAATTCGAAAAATCAACGGACGAATTAATCCGGGCATTTTTTAAATAGACAAAAGAACCAAGAACCAATAATTGGCACATTATCATATTGGCACATTAATAAATTAATATCATGGACACACACACTCAAAAATTCAAATTTCGCTTAGGACTTTTTGTTGCCGGAGGATTGGCAATATTCATTCTGGCCATTTTTATCATCGGCAAACAAAAGAATCTGTTTAATCCGGTATTCAAACTCACATCAAATTTTCATAATATCAGCGGGCTGCAGGTTGGAAATAAAATCCGTTTTTCGGGAATAAATGTCGGAACGGTTGACAATATTCGTATCATAAATGATTCAACGGTAAGAATTGACATGTTGATTAAAAAAGATGTATGGCAATTTATCAAAGCCGACTGCAGTGTTGCGATTGCTTCCGAAGGTATTATTGGCGACAAATTATTAATCATTTCACAAGGTAGTTCGGACGAAGACCTGGCAAAAGAAGGCCAACAGCTTCAATCGACCGAGCCGGTGGAAACGGATGCCATTATGAAAAGCTTGCGTACAACCGGCGAAAATGCAGAAGTTATCACCAAACAGCTGGCTGAGATAATGACAAAAATCAATAAAGGTGATGGTACATTGGGCCGTTTAATTCAGGACAAGAGTATGGCTGATAACCTGAATAAAACCATGGTAAATCTGAAAGAAAGTTCCAAAAGTCTGGATCAAAATATGACAGCTGTAAAACACAATTTCTTGTTTAATGGATATTTCGACCGTAAAGCAAGAGAAGCGGCAGATAAGAAAAAGAAAACACAGGAAGTGGCTGCCCCTAAGAAATAAATAAAAAGAGATAAGCGACTTTGAAGTCGCTTATCTCTTACTAATTCTAGCTGTTTTTCATATTTACCGGCTGACCGGTAGTTTCCAACACATTCCACCACAATTCATCATTCATATCAATTCTTTTTTGCTTTGAAACCGCAATTGGTATGGGTAAAAGTGTGAATAAATGATTCCAGTGACCCACCACGAAATCGGTTTTACCGGCCATGGCAGCGTGTACGGCATTTTGAGCCAGTAATCCGCAAAACTTACTGTCGTTGGCATTTGCCGGAGCGCTACGGATAATGTAACTCGGGTCGATGTATTTCACCGTAACCGGAAAGTTGCTTTTCCGAAATTCCTCCGTTATCTTTTCTTTTAAATACAATCCAATGTCTTTATTTTTGATATTTCCCGAAGCATCTTTCTCAAAAGTTTCACCGGCAAAGAATTGCTGTCCTGCACCTTCAGCCACCACAATCAGTGCATGATGCCGGTCTTCCAACCGTTTGCGTAAAGCGTGTAACAACCCTTTTGGTCCATCTAAATCAAAATCCATTTCGGGAATCAACACAAAATTGGCTTCCTGGAAACTAAGTGCTGCATAAGCAGCGATAAATCCGGAATTACGTCCCATCAGTTTCAGAATGGAAATGCCATTGAATACTCCTTTTGCCTCATTATGTGCATCCTGAATAATTTCATTGGCAATGCTGAAAGCAGTTTCGAAACCGAATGATTTATCAATCAAATCAATATCATTATCAATGGTTTTTGGGATTCCGGCAATGGAGATATTCAGGTTGCGTTGGGTAATTTCCTGATGAATGGCATGAGCTCCACGCAATGTTCCATCGCCTCCAATACAAAACAAAATATTTATGTCAAGTTCAACCAGTTTATCAACAATTTCGCACACATCCTGCTTGCCGCGTGACGAACCAAGAATGGTTCCTCCGAAAAACTGAATGGTTTCCACACTTTGCGGTGTCAAATCGATAACCGGATGATTGAAAGCGGAGATAAAACCTTCGTAACCATATTGAATTCCAACGATTTTATTGACCTTGTACCTATAATAAAGCTGATTGACCACGCTTCGGATGACATTGTTGATACCGGGGCATAATCCGCCACAGGTTACAATTGCCGCTTTGGTAGTGGCAGGATCAAAATAAAGATGTTTGTGTGG
>CAIYTJ010000061.1 GCA_903929065.1 uncultured Bacteroidales bacterium
CAAATCTAATCAAGGAAGAAGAGGTTAATGTAAAGACTGTGGGAATTGAATTGATCCGAATACCCATGCTGCCCTGGGTTTCAGGCAATAATGAGTCCATTGAGCAGATTCATAAACTTGTAAAAACCGGACATGGAAAGTACTTTGTTCATTGTTATCTCGGACGCGACAGGGTGAATGTATTCAGGAAAATTGTACGCGATATGGGAGCAAAAAGTACAACACTACAAGGTGATGTTGTACGGCATATTGAAGATTTAAAAACTTTTGAAAGGGGAGCTTACACCAAACTGGATAAAAATGTGTACCTCACTCCTTTCCCAACCGATGATGAATTTTTCGGATATATTGTAAACGGTCAGGTGGCTTCAGTAATTTCGTTACTCGATCCAAAAAATCAGGAAGATACAACCTGGATTTCGAAAGAAAGGAATATTCTTTTACGATATGGAGTTAAGTATATAAACCTTCCGGTAGCCGATGTGAAAGATAAAAAGGGTATTCAACAATTGGTTGACAGTTTTGCAAAAGTCAAACGGCCTGTTGTTATTCATAAATACTCCTCATCTGACCCGCTTTACAACGTTATTGTTCAGAAACTCAGTGTAATGAAAAAATAAAACCATTTTTCCTGATTGAGACTATAAATTTAGTCAGGAAAAATGGTTAGTTTTTATTTCAATAATGCGAAATCGAATACTTCCATGAGATCGGTTACAAAATGGAATTTAAGCCCTTTCAAATAAACCGGCTTAATTTCATCAATATCCTTTTGATTATCGGCACAAAGGATAATATCCGTAATTCCTGCTCGTTTGGCAGCTAAAATCTTTTCCTTGATGCCGCCTACCGGCAATACTTTTCCACGCAGCGTAATTTCACCCGTCATAGCCAGGTTTTTTCTCACTTTACGTTTGGTAAATGCCGAAGCCAACGCTGTTGCCATGGTAACACCGGCAGAAGGTCCGTCTTTTGGAATAGCCCCTTCCGGAACGTGAATGTGTACATTCCAATCCTCAAACAACTGACTATCGATGCCTAATTTATCGGCATGCGCTTTTATATATTCCAACGCCAGCATAGCCGATTCTTTCATCACATCACCCAGATTTCCGGTAAGTGTCAGTCGTGGAGATTTGCTTTTGCTCAGACTTGATTCGATAAACAGAATCTCACCACCCACCTGCGTCCATGCTAAACCGGTTACCACACCGAAATAATCATTTCCTTCATATTTATCTTTGCTGTAACGTTGAGCGCCCAGATAACCCTTTAAATCATCCTCCGTAACTTCCGTTTTGTATTTCTCGTTGGTTGCCACATGTTTTGCTACCTTACGCATTAATCCGGCTATTTGTCGGCTCAATTCCCTCACACCCGATTCGCGTGTGTAATTTTCAACTAATTTATTCAATGCCGGTTTTGTCAACGTCACATCAGATTCCTTCAACCCGTGATTTTCCAATTCTTTCGGAACAAGGTGCCTGCGGGCAATTTCTATTTTTTCTTCCTGCGTATATCCGCTAACTTCTATCAATTCCATACGGTCCAACAGCGGACGTGGAATGGTGCTTAAATTGTTGGCCGTAGCTATAAACAGCACTTTCGATAAGTCAAAATCAACATCCAGGTAATTATCGTGGAAAGCTGTGTTTTGTTCCGGGTCAAGCACCTCCAGCAATGCAGAAGAAGGATCGCCTTTATAATCGGCAGTTACTTTATCAATTTCGTCCAACACAAAAACCGGATTGGCCGATTCTGCTTTTTGGATATTCTGCATAATTCGTCCCGGAAGTGCGCCGATATACGTACGACGGTGTCCGCGAATCTCCGCTTCGTCGTGCAAACCACCCAATGAAACCCGGATATATTTACGGTTCAGGGCCGTGGCAATTGATTTTCCAAGGGAAGTTTTCCCCACTCCCGGAGGGCCGTATAAACAAATGATGGGCGATTTCATATCCCCTTTCAGTTTCAGCACTGCTAAATGTTCCAAGATCCTGTCTTTCACGGCATCCATGCCAAAATGATCTTTATTCAGTACCTTTTGGGCATTTTTCAGGTTGAAATTATCTTTGGTAAACTCATTCCATGGCAGATTAAGCATGGTTTCGATATAATTGAGCTGCGTCGAGTAATCCGGCGAGTGCTGACTCATCCTTTCCAGCTTTTTCAATTCTTTATCGAAGATCTTTGCCGTTGCCTCGCTCCATTTCTTTTCTTCTGCACGTTCCCTGAAATCGACCACATCCTGCTCAACAGAATTTCCGCCCAACTCATTCTGAATGGTTTTCATTTGCTGCTGCAGAAAATATTCACGCTGTTGCTGGTCAATACCTTCTTTTGCCTTGTTCTGAATCGACATTTTTATTTCAAGGAGCTGAGATTCCTTGTTTAGCAATTCAAGCAGCTGATAACCACGCTCCAGTGTTTCGTCAATCTCGAGTAACCGTTGTTTTTCCTTGACATTCAACCCAAAATTCACACACACATAATTAATCAGGAAAATCGGATTCTCAATATTGCGAATGGCAAAAGCCATTTCGGGTGAGATAGCTCCGGAATCATTGATTATATTGATAGCTAAATCTTTAATCGAAGAAACTAATGCCTGAAAAATGCCGTTTGTAGGATCGGGCAAGATATCTTCCATCAAAATCACCTTTGCTTTCATGTAGGGTTTCATGGTTTCCAGTTCACCCAGTCGGAAACGGCGTTTGCCTTCCAGAATCACGGTCGTGGTATTATCAGGCATTTCCAGAATACGCACCACACTGGCTACCGTACCCATAGGAAAAAGCTGGTCGATGGTAGGATCATCCAGTTTCTTATCCATCTGCGAACAAACTCCAATCAGCATGTCGTTTTCATGTGCTGCACGAACCAGCTTCAATGATTTTGAACGTGCTACCGATACCGGAAGCAGCACACCCGGATAAAGCACCATATTACGAAGCGGAAGAATGGGAAGTACATCGCCGGAATTAATAGTCAGGTCGTACGAACGCTCATCAAGTGATATGATGGGGAACATATCGGACGAACCTATCATATCTTCGGAAAACATATTATCAAAGGGATTGCTCATTATACTTTTTTTATCTGCCATTTTGGCATAATTATATCTGTTGGTTTTCAGTCACCACTACTTTCAAAAATTTAAACCGATTATTTTAAGGCTGATAGCTTTTTAAATATCAATTCAACGTTTAGTATTTCAATTGCTGTGCCAAAATACAATATGGCAGGACACGTTCTTTTGAATTTCCGACCTCACCCCCCGCCCTCTCACAAGGAGAGGGAGCCGGAGAAATGAATGTTGAAGGTTATTTAAAATTTTGCCCAAATGATTTAGCGGTCATTTCATCCACTGTGACGCGCCATATTTTTACATTGGTCAATGCAGGGGTAGAATATTTAAAGGTGCGGTCGGCATAGTTTTTCATTAAAAGGTTCATGGTTTTTTCTTTCTCTGGCAGCTCTTCGATAAACGAGACAGTCCCTTTGCACACAACACTTTTCGATAGCATGCTGTAACTGCAGGCCACATCGGGATGCTGGTAAACGAGTTTCCTGTCGGAACAAAAAGTGACACAAATGCGGTTACTGAGTTTCAACAGGTTTAAGTGTTTGCCTTCAGGTCCGGAATGCAGAATAATTTCACCATCGGAATATCCAAAATTCATAGGAATTACATACGGAGTTCCATCAGCCTCGGTGATACCGACGAAACAAATATCACACTGACGAATAACGTCTTCCTTCTCGCTGATATCGGTAATAATACTTGTTCTCATAGTTTTATTATTATGCTACAAAAATAACAGAAAAATACGACAGTACAAAAAAATCAGTGAACAGTGAACAGTGAACAGTTAGCAGTGAACAGTTAGCAGTAAACAGACATCAAAGGTGACGACTATTACAGCCCACTATAAACTTCCCGTTAACAGGGACTTTCCCTGACCTCCATTATTCATTCTTCCAATTAGTTTAAAAAGGACAAATTAATTTTATTAATTTACATAATAAACACCCTTTTCACAACGTTATTATTTCTGTCTATTTTTAAATTAAGTAGTGAGAATAATATTTTGTCGTATTGGAGATTTCCGACCTCTCCCTATTTTTCTAACATTGGATTAAAACCAATATTAGAAGACCGTTGGTTCCCTCTCACAAGGAGAGGAACCTGGTGTGTGCGATAATGAAGTTATACGACATTATTTCTTTCTTATTACTTAGAATGAATTTCTCTTTGTTTCACACGTTCAACGCACGAGATAGCAATCGGTATGCACGGAAAAATAAAGAATTACCTAACCCTTTCCCTGCCCCGGCTGCTGACTTTCCGGTGGGGATGGATTTATTTGCTGACTGTTTCGGTTATTAATATCGTAATGGTTTATCACCTTCATCCCTTTGGCGAACCCGACCCGCTGATGCCGCTTCAACCAACACTGCTCACAGGTTTTGCCTGGATATGCATCGTAGTGTATATACTCCTTTACCAACTGTTGCCGCTGATGATGAAACGGGTTTATAAAACGGAAAACTGGACACTGGCACATGAATTCCGGACGTTTGGCATCTACTTTGTATGTATGGTACTACTCAACCGGGGATATGCATTGCTGGTAATACCTGTGCACGAAACCGAATGGCATTTCTTCTTCAAAATTGTCTGTTTTACGTTGATGTATCAACTCCTGCTTGTGGTGTTTTTTACCCTGCTTAATCTGACAATATATTTATTCAAACAGCTGATGGAACCCAAATCGCCAGAGGTGATTGTGGTGAAAGAACCGTTGCCCGTGGTTGTGGAATCTTTGCCGGTGACGGTACTCGATCTGACGGAATTTCATGGCGGCATCTATCCGCACGACTCTATTCGGTATCTAGTGGTAGTCGGGAATTATACACAAATCTATTTTAAGGGCAAAAACCGTTTAATACACGAAATAGTGCATGTCAGCCTGGTAAAAGTTTATGCCAAACTCGAACCGTACTCACAATTCTATCATATCCGAAAAAATTGCGTGGTCAATGTGGACTATGTAACGGAGTGTACGGGCGATAAACGGGAAAAGGACGTAAAAATCCTCGATTGCCCCAAGACCATTCAAGTAACGCGTGATAACGTCAAACAACTAAAACGGCTGCTGAAGGAACGGGGAAGGGAAGAATAGGTATTTATCGTTATTGGGTGGTTATTCATCGTTATTGGGTAGTTATTCATTGTTATTGGGTAGTTATTCGTGGTTATTAGTAGTTATTCATGGTTATTGATTGACGGTAGTGGTGAATTAATGTATTGCCACGAAGCGGCTAAATGTGAATAACTATCCTGATAAACCGGGACGAATAAAAGTCCTAATGAGTCAACTCCGAAGCGGGTTGAATAAAAATTACCATCTTTGGAGATTCGAAGTCAACCGCCTGACAGTGAAACATTCCCAATCGTCACTAAAACATCCCAACCATCACTTTTTTCTTTACATTTTGAAAAACAACTTTTATCTTTCGGCACTTTTTCGGAGGAGAAAGAAAGTGCGGATGTGTGAAACGACACTTAACAAAAAAATAAAGATGCTGACACCTTCGGAAACGACATTGACAGCTTCGGAAACGACATTGACGCATTCGGAAACGACGTTGACGCCTTCGGAAACGACATTGACGCGTTCGGAAACGACATTGACGGCTTCGGAAACGACATTGACGCCTTCGGAAACGACATTGACGGCTTCGGGAACGACGTTGACGCCTTCGGAAACGACATTGACGCCTTCGGAAACGACGTTGACGCGTTCGGAAACGACGTTGACGCGTTCGGAAACGACGTTGACGCGTTCGGAAACGACAGCTACAAATAGTCCGGTGCTACGCACCTTATTCAAGGCGGAAAGAAAAACGAAAAGATAAGAAATTACCTGTTTTCAGGTACGTTGCACCGGTCTCTATTTATTGAAGAAAAAGGTTTCCGGAATATTCCAGGTGCAGCGCACCGGACAATTTGTAGTGTGTAGCACCAAACCATTATAATAAACGGATTTTCTTAACCCAAAATAATAATTTTTAAAAACAAAACGATTATGAACAGTAAACAAAACAGTACGCTGACGATGTATCGTCGGGTATCGAATTTCATTAAGAAATGGTTACAGATCCTGGGAGTTCTTCCTAATTTTACGTCTCTTCAAACCGCGTTTGAAAAGAAACTGTCACAAATTGAAACGATGGCTAATCAACAGGCGCAGGATCTCAGCGGATTGCGCACCAAAAAGGAAGACATGAAAGCGTCCACGAGCCAAAAGGTTCTGGACATGTGCCACCGGTTAGAGGCTTTTGCCAAAATAACGGGTGATGTGGTATTGGTGGTTTGCCACACGATAAAATCGTGCAGCAGCAAGGGTTTGAAACGGGTGAAATAAGAACTCAACTATTGAGAATATTGGCAGATAATGTTGAAAATATAAGACAACTAACTCCTCGTTTGCAAACGAGGGGGAGAGAAGTATTTGTTGATTCAAAGCAATAATACAATTCAAATTTTCAATACAATCAA
>CAIYTJ010000062.1 GCA_903929065.1 uncultured Bacteroidales bacterium
GAAACATTTTTTTCATTCGAAGGATTGAATTCCTGATGAACAAATTTCTTTAATCCTTTCTCCGAACACTCAACCTGCTCAATGCGTCCATCTTTATATACAACATCTGCTTGAGGAGTATCTAAATCGGCATAAATTATTTCCGTGGGGATGCATGTAGTTTCATCAGCATCCACCGGCAAAACAATATCTTGCAATAAAATGGCATTCAGAAGAGAACTTTTACCGCTTCCTTGAACTCCGAGAACTGGAATAACATAGCGGGGATTTTGCAAATTCTTTACAGACGACTCGAATCGTTCCTTCAGTGTCGGCGTTTCCACGTCTTTAATATGTTCCTGCAGCACCGCAAGCAAGCCTTGGTCGTTGAGGGTTGATAGTAACGCGCTAATCATTTATAAGTTCTCCTGTTTTATGGACTTTTATACCAAAAATTTTCTTATACCATGGAATTGAAATTATATCTACTATTTTGGAAAGCTTTGCATTTTGTTGTTCTAAATCTTTGACAATCAGAGAAAGTTTTACAATTTGCTGTTCTTCATTTTTTTTGAAAAACTCAGCAATTTTGAGAATTTCCCTTTCGATCACGGTAAATCTTTCTGCGAGATATTCATTCAAAACTTTAAGTATATCTATTAGTTGATGTATGCCGGATTCATGCTCATTTTTTAGATTCTTGACAGCATTTTTGGTATCATCGTGTAATTGAGTTACACTTTTTTGAGCATTCGTTAACTCGGTAAATCTTGCTGCTAGAGAATCGTTCAAAACTTTAAACATGTCTATTAGCTGATGCGTACTAGATTCATGTTCGGTTTTTAAAGCCTTGACAGCACTTTGTATATCATTCTGTAATTGAGTTACACTTTTTTGTGCATTCGCTAACTCGGCAATTGTATTTTTGTATTCACTTGATGCCAGTTTTTGCTCTGTTTGGTTCTGCAAAAGTTTTTCTAAATACTCGATAATGTCAGAAATTTGCTTATTCAGACTTTTAACATTCTCGCCAACGCTGTCGCTATGGTTATCAAGCGATTCTTTAACGTCGTTAATACTCTCATGAATCTTTTGCGTACCAACCGCGTTTTTTATACTTTCAGTCACTGCGTCAAGAATTTCCCTTGACGGTCCGTCAATCGCTACTTTTTTTAAGTCATCAAGCATGATAATTTATTCCTCGTTTATTTTATTATAGTCAGTGTATTGTTTTAAATATTCGCCTGTTTTGTCTGTCTTGTCAATGTCCAGCTTGAAACACTCTGCCATCTGCGCAATAAAATGCTGTTTCGCGGTTGCAGTTTTCCAATTTTGGGAATTGAAATACAATTCCTGGAACAAAACCGTATAGTAAAGGTCTCGGTCTGCTACCATCAAACCGGAAATACTCTTTTTAGAGTTCTCTATAATGCCAATAAATTCCATGAATGTTTCAATGAGATTATCCCCATCATGCCTTCCCCCGAAATGCCCTTTTACTGAATCCATAACCCACACAACTGATTGAGTTTTTAACTTATGCAGAATTGATTTTTTTAACCTGGTATCCCAGCTTCCGCTCTGAATTGCATTTAGCAATATGAAATAAACTGCATCGTCTGGAATTTTCAGCGTATCATGTTTAACTCCCTGATTTTCATTAATGATTATAATCTGAGAAAATTTCTCCTTGCAGTGAATATGGCGTACGCTTTCATTATCTGAAATATTTTCTTCAACGCAGTCTGAAAAGAAAAGATCGACTAAAATATTAAGA
>CAIYTJ010000063.1 GCA_903929065.1 uncultured Bacteroidales bacterium
CAATATCGAGTTCCTTCTCAACAATAGGCGTAAATTTCTTATAAATGATAGGGTTGACTTTCAGAGCTTCTTGCTGTGCAATTGCTGCCGCGACATCTTTTGAATACTTCCCGTTTGAAGTCTCCGGAAGATCCTGTTCCTTGCGGGCTTTTCGAGCGGCCGCTCGATCTTGTTTTAGAGCTTCAGCGAGAGCTGAATCTTTTGCTTTCGCGCTTTCGGCCAGCTTGACTTTCACTTTCTTTGTTTTAGTAGCCATGTTGTGGTGTATTCCTTACGGGCTCAATATACCATAAAAACTCGGACTTGTAAACAAAAAAGTGCGTAAAAATGAAAAATAATTTAATTCCCTTGATTTGGAACGGATTGCGGCTCTAAAGTCTCCTCCGATTTTAAAGGGGGTTCTTGTAGAGAAAGAAGATTCGGATCAATCCATTCATATTGAATTTTCAATCCATTCTTGACTGGAACTGCAAACCCATGATGAAAAGCTGAGAACATTGCCGTATTCTTACCAGTTTCAAAGCCCATGATAAAAACGAACAGACCTAATATCAATAGACATCCGATAGTTCCGATTCCTAAAATAAAATATTTCATGATTTGCAATGATCTGAGTTGTAAGCAAAATGCCCAAAATAGTCTAACTGCTGTATAAATTAAATATCTTCGCAACCAAGACACACCTTGAGATTCCATGGCTTCAAGCAGAAGATCGTCTGCTTGCTTTTGCGTGAAACTAGCCGATTCCCTCTGCTTCCAAAATTCATTAGCTCCTTAATTTGGTCAAGGTCTTTCATAATTATAACTTATGCAGTTTAAATTCATTCTTTGTTGGATATTGTTTACTACTCTTGAAAAATTTTTGTAACTCATACATATGAACACATAAATCACATAGTTTTGTATTTTCCTTATCTAAAAATCCAGAACCTCCATTACATAAATTATTTCCGCATTTAGGGCATTTTAAATAAACATTACACAGTTGGCACCATCCCCAATAAATATTTGCTGGAATGAATTTCCCTTCCGTTCCATCAGAAATATATAGTGAGTCATCGCCAGTAAGAAAATCTCCGGGTTTCATGTGTAAATATAAGGAAGTGTCCCATCCATTTTATGGATCCTTTGGTAGGATGTACGACCAATAGAATCATTTTGTTCAACCATTTGAACAATTGCTGAATAAGCTTCAAATAAACCTCTGGCATATTCTCTTTCTCGATCATCTCTCATTAAATCATTCATAATAAAAAAATTTAAATCTTTATGATATTTAGATAGAAAATAAATATTAGTTAGTAATTTTCTATAGTTTTCCATATCTCATATAGTTACCAATTAACAAAAAACTCACATACTTTGTTTTCACCTTCACCAAATTCCTCAAGAATATAACCAATAATTGTATTAACCCATTTTCCATCATGAGATTCATCTTTACCACCGTATGTATTGAAAACTTCATCTACATATGAATAATCTTGATCTAAATCATCTAAAGAAAATGGAATATAACAACTATGCGATACATTTTTTATATCACATAGTTGTTCCCAAAAGTCTAAATGTATCGGAGCTCTTAGAACGTTTTCTTTATATAATTTATCGCGGACAGCTAGTTTTCTAATTACTTCGGAATTAGTCCTATTATGAATATCTAAATACCCTTCTAGATCAGCATCATTAATTTCTAATTCTTTTTTAATCTCTTTAAGACGAGTAATACGATTTGCACCAAACGTTCCAAGATAATCATGGTGATTAAAATTATATTTATTTTCAAGATACTTGATCGCCTCATCCCAAATATAAGACGGTTTGATTTGTTTTTGTGGTTTCTTCATATCAATTATAACTAGTTGTTACATCTTCAAATTTGATCTTTTCTGTTGCCATTTTTTTAGGTTTTTTAATAGCTTCTTGTTCTGATGTTGCACTTACCGATCTGTGAAAGAAAGCTCCTAGGTCTTGCCTAGGAGATGAATTGAACCAGCTCATCCTTGA
>CAIYTJ010000064.1 GCA_903929065.1 uncultured Bacteroidales bacterium
ACAGCGACGTATTGCTACGCTACGACATCTCTGCCGTATTCCACTGTATGTCAAACCCAGGTAAGGTTCCTCGCGTACCATCGAATTAAACCACATGCTCCTCCGCTTGTGCGGGCCCCCGTCAATTCCTTTGAGTTTCATTCTTGCGAACGTACTCCCCAGGTGGAATACTTAACGCTTTCGCTTTACCACATACAGTATATCGCATACAGTTAGTATTCATCGTTTACTGCGTGGACTACCAGGGTATCTAATCCTGTTTGATCCCCACGCTTTCGTGCCTCAGCGTCAGTTGTATCCTAGTAAGCTGCCTTCGCAATTGGTGTTCTGTGTTATATCTAAGCATTTCACCGCTACACAACACATTCCGCCTACCTTATTTACACTCAAGACCTTCAGTTTCAATGGCAATTTTACGGTTGAGCCGCAAACTTTCACCACTGACTTAAAGGTCCGCCTACGCACCCTTTAAACCCAATAAATCCGGATAACGCTTGGATCCTCCGTATTACCGCGGCTGCTGGCACGGAGTTAGCCGATCCTTATTCGTAAAGTACATACAATAGCCTACACGTAAGCTTTTTTATTCCCTTACAAAAGAAGTTTACAATCCATAGAACCTTCTTCCTTCACGCGACTTGGCTGGTTCAGGCTCTCGCCCATTGACCAATATTCCTCACTGCTGCCTCCCGTAGGAGTCTGGTCCGTGTCTCAGTACCAGTGTGGGGGACCTTCCTCTCAGAACCCCTAATGATCGTTGCCTTGGTGAGCCGTTACCTCACCAACTAGCTAATCATACGCATGCCCATCTGTAAGCCATAAATGTTTAACTTTCAAACCATGCAGTTCGAAAGTATTATGCGGTATTAGTCCGAATTTCTCCGGGTTATTCCCCTCTTACAGGTAGGTTGCATACGTGTTACTCACCCGTGCGCCGGTCGCCACCATAGTATTGCTACCATTGTGCTGCCCCTCGACTTGCATGTGTTAGGCCTGTCGCTAGCGTTCATCCTGAGCCAGGATCAAACTCTTCGTTGTATCTTTTTATTATTTGCTCGGATGCTATCTCTTTTTTGATTTATTAGAAAATTGACGTGGTATAAAAAATTTTTTGCACTGTTGCCAGTGCGTCCCATTTATAAAAAATGTTCCCTTTCCTTATACTACATTATTTGTTGTTCATGTATTCTCAAAGATCGATGCTTTTCAATTTCCAATGGTCAATTTCGCAATTTCCAATGGTAATACCACTTCACAGTGATTTGTTTGAAAAGACTTCTAATGTTACTATAAAATAGCTCCCTATTCTATAACTTGTTTGATTCGCTTGTTTCTAAAAAATTTGAGCGAAACGGACTGCAAAGGTAATGCAAATTTTTAAACCGCCAAAACTTTTCAAAAAAAATATCTTTTTATTTTTTGACGGCCGCTTTCGAATTCTTTAATCTGTATTGAACCATAATAATTCAATCCTAAATCCTAAATCTGTTTGCCTGTTTATTGTGCCATGCTTCTCTCTTAAAGCGGGTGCAAAAGTACTCCCTTTTTACATACAATCCAAATCTTTCTGCAAAATAATTGAAAGAAAAAACACACTTTCTTTCTAACCGATTGAAATCAAAGAGCTTTATCAATGAAAATAATTTGAAATTTATTTCTTGGAAAGGAAAAATCTTATTCAAATCATTGTATTTCGCTGTATCCATTACAATTCAGGAGCAGTAACAGGGCAAGTAATCTTTGTAATTTTTATAAGAATAAGCATTTCTTGAGATTGGAATAATCAAAAACAATTTAATCGGAAAGAAAAATTGAGCAATATTAATCCGGCTTAGAATGAATTATTAACCTCCAGGCAACTAAAAGCAGCGGATATACGTAAAGATTCTTCGTCATTGCATTTAAAATTAGTGTTCTTTGATATCAATTTCTTCCAGTAATTACTCAACTTCTTTGAAATTAATGACCAGTTGAGTGTCCTCCGACGAAACTGTTTCCACTTCGCTGTTCTTAATTCCCATTCCTATCAACCGTACTTTAGGTGAAAGATCAACCAACTCCAGTAATTCTTTTCCTGCATTCCGGAAAGTTTCATAGTCGGATATAAAGTTTGGGAATGTTTTGCTTCGGGTAATGATCCGGAAATCGGCATATTTTATTTTCAACGTTACTGTTCGACCTTTGAAATCTTTCCGGCTAATATAATTGATTACATCACGCGCCACTTTGTCCAATTCAGGCAACAATTCCTCCAGGCTATCCGTGTCATGCTCGAAAGTATTTTCGGAACTGACCGATTTACGGATACGCTGCCACTCCACCTGACGGTTATCGATGGCCCGTGCATTTTGATAATATATATGTCCCACTTTACCAAAGTTAGCAACCAACCCTTCTTCCGACCATTGTTTTAAATCGGCACCGGTTTTAATACCCAACTGGTGCATGCGTTCCGCTGTCACTTTGCCCACACCGAAAAACTTTTCAATCTGCAGTTTCTCCACGAATTGTTCAGCGTCTTTAGGCCGTACTACAAACAATCCGTTGGGTTTGTTGTAATCGGATGCAATTTTGGCCAGAAACTTATTAAATGAAACACCCGCCGAAGCAGTAAGACCCACTCTCGAAGTAATCTTTTCCTTTATCTCCTGCGCTATTTGTGTGGCTGAAGCAATATTCATATGATTCTCCGTTACATCCAGAAATGCTTCATCCATCGAAAGTGGTTCAACCAGATCGGTATACTCATGAAATATCTCCATGATTTGCCCGGACACAGACTTATACACATCAAAACGTGGCATCACGAATATCAATTCCGGACATTTGCGCAACGCTATTTTCGATGCCATGGCCGAATGAACACCAAACACCCGTGCTTCATAACTCGCAGCTGCCACCACCCCACGCGGTCCCGCATAACCAACAGCCAAGGGTTTGCCACGGTATTCGGGATGATCCCTTTGCTCGATAGAAGCAAAAAAAGCATCCATATCTATATGTATGATTTTGCGCATGACCAAAAGTGAGACAAGTAATAATGAATAAACAAAAATACTACTTGTTTTGTCTAAATAAGGATGAATTTCGTGGAGGGCATCATTATTAATTACTCATAGGATGAGTTAAAGTCATCCTATGAGTTTTAGAAACTGCTGAGGATTCAACAACATTAATGGAATATTTCTGTGATTTTATTCAAAATTATATTGTCACAACTCATATGTTTACATTAGTGTGGGTTATTCCTTTTCTTCCTTTAGTCGTTTCCATATCTCTGCAATATTTTCCTCTCCATCAAAAAGTTTTATTCCGGAATCTTTTTTGAATATCTCGAAGGTTGGTGCGAGCAAAATGTTATTCGTGTCGGGATATTCGGCTACATCATATCCGATATACGTTCTTATATCCAGATAAACACAAGGTTCGGCAGTATGATTATAGAGTTGGTGTGCTCCTGTTGCACCTTTTTCAAAAAAGATTAAATCTCCACCTTCCACAACTTCTAATCCCTCAGGAGTTCTCAACGTGGCTGTGCCGGAGATAATCATAAACAGTTCCTCGGCATATCTATGGAAATGATACTTTGATGAATATTGATCCGGATTTAATTGCCGCAGATCGAAGTTTAAATTCTCAGGTTTTATTCCTTTTTTATTCCGGGAAACATCGGAAAATAATCTGAAATGATCTATTCTGTTTGGATCTTCTTTAAATTCCCGTTGATTTGATTTTAATATTGTTGCCATAATCTTATAATTTAATGGTTTCTATCTGTTTTTACTTTGATTTACCGATGCGTCTATCATTTCCTTCAAAACTTCCAGATCAATTTCCTCCAACTTATTTATATAGAGACAGCCGACACCCGTCTTGTGCTTGCCTAGTTTTTCCAGCGCAGCTTCCTGTTTATTGAAATTCAGCTCCAGGTACAACGAAAGATTCGCTTTGCGCGGGGAGAAACCTATCACTAGCCAATCGACCTCTCTGCCCGTGGCTGGACTTTTGAATCGCTTATTTCCGAAACCGATAACTGAACTACTCCATAATACGGGTTCTTCACCAGTGGCTTCTTTCATCATTTCCAACAGCAAAAAACGAAGGTTTGAATTCGCGTTGGTATAGTGGCTCAGGTATCTATCGTCATGTTTGGTTGACCGTAACCGATAAGGTTTGCATAGTACCATTTGGTGTGTATATTACCAC
>CAIYTJ010000065.1 GCA_903929065.1 uncultured Bacteroidales bacterium
CATGAATTATATGGATTTGGCAAAAGAATTAATTGCAAAACATAAATAATTGCCAATTTTTTAATTCTCAATTTCCAATTAATCAGTTCAATTGGAAATTGAGAAATTGGAAATTGGAAATTGACACATTGAAATTATGGCAAAAAATATAACCGGATTAGGAAGAGGTTTGGGTGCATTAATTGACACCGAAAACATAAATACAAGCGGTTCGTCGTCAATTAGTGAGGTGGAACTGGATTTGATCTTTGCAAATCCCAATCAGCCGCGCAGCCATTTCGATGAAGAAACACTGACAGAATTAGCTGCTTCTATTCGCGAATTGGGAGTTATTTCACCTATCACATTGCGTAAGAATGATGATGGAACTTACCTGATTATTGCCGGTGAACGCCGGTTCAGAGCATCGAAACTGGTTGGACTGAAATCTATTCCGGCTTATGTGAAAACTGCTGCCGACGAACAGGTTATGGAAATGGCACTGATTGAAAACATTCAGCGTGAAGACCTGAATGCCATCGAAATTGCATTGACTTTCTACCGCCTAATGGAAGAATACAAACTGACTCAGGAACGATTGAGCGACAGGGTAGGGAAGAAGCGTGCCACCATTGCTAATTACCTTCGATTATTGCGTCTGCCGGCCGAAATCCAAATGGGAATCAAGGATAAAAAAATAGATATGGGTCATGCCCGTGCCATTCTTGGATTACCAGATCCGGCAGCTCAGTTGCATTTATACGAATTGATTTTAAAGAATGATTTTACGGTTCGTAAAGTGGAAGAACTGGTACGATTATATTCGGAAACAGGTAGTTTTGATGTAAAAATTAAAGCTCAGGCAGCCCCAAATCCTGTAAAGAAATTAAAAGAATTTGAAGATTTACAACAACAGTTGAGTCAGGTTTTTGGAACTAACGTTCAGTTTACCTGTAATCCGGACGGAAAGGGGAAAATCACCATTCCTTTTGCTAATGACGAAGAATTGAGCCGTGTGATGGAATTATTCGATAAAATCTAAAATCCGGCTCTGTGTTTAAAAATGCCAACATACTTGTTCTTTTTATATTCCTGATAACTTTTAGTGTTCAGGCACAGGTAGATTCCATTCAAAGCAAAACTCGAAAAGATACTGTCGCTACTTTATACAATCAGACTCTGATTCCTGCCAAAGTAATTAAACATATTGCTGATACTTTTAATTTGAAAACCTTTAAGCCCGATCCGCTGAAAGTGGTTTGGATGGCAGCTATTTTACCAGGCTACGGTCAGATAATGAACCGAAAGTACTGGAAATTGCCGATTGTGTACGGAGGCTTTTTGGGATGTGCTTATGCTATCAGCTGGAATTCAGGGATGTATCAGTCCTATTTTAATGCATACAGGGATATAATTGCTAATGATCTGACTTCTCCCAATATTCTGCAATTAATTGCGCCCAGAGGGTATAAATCTGTTGCTGATTTTCCTGGCGGACAAGGCCAATTAACAACAGTGTTGAATACATCGCAGCAAAATTACCATCGTTATCGCGATTTGAGTATAATTATCACCGTAGGAGTTTATGCTTTATCCATTATTGATGCTTATGTTGATGCACAATTGTATGATTTTGATATAAGCCCAGATTTGTCAATGCACATTCAACCGGCTTTACTAAGAAACCAATTTGGAGTTCCGAATACGCTTGGAATGCAGTGCAGCATTAATTTAAAATAGATTGAACTTGCCTGAAAACACTTGAAGAATGAATTTTAAAACCTTTCTCTCCATTTCTATATTTCTAATCATCAGTTCAACGGTTGTGTTCTCTCAATCGAAAACTGATAAACTCGTTATATCTGATTCTACGCTAACCGTTCCTGGTGATTTTGATAACACACTTGATTACATGGTTCAATCCTGGATTATCCAGCGGGCACAGCCTTCCAATTGCCGGTCGAGCAGTGATGTACTCAGTGTTTCGGACTCTGTTTACAAATTGCGTTTATCGAAAATGCCCTGTTTGATGGAAATGCCTTATAATCCGACAGTTCGTTCGTTTATCGATTTATATACTGTTCGCAAACGCCGTCAGGTAGAATATATGCTCGGGATGAGCAATTATTATTTCCCGTTGTTCGAACAGGTGTTGGCTGCCAATAATCTTCCACTGGAACTGAAATACCTGTCAATTATTGAATCGGCACTGAACACTACCATTGTTTCACGCATGGGAGCAGCCGGTTTATGGCAATTGATGATTGGAACCGGCCGAATGTATGGATTGGAAATAAACAGTCTGGTGGATGAACGTTTGTCGCCGGTGAAAGCCACCAATGCTGCTGCCCGGTTTTTAAAAGATTTATATTCCATTTACGGTGACTGGAATCTGGTCATTGCTTCGTACAATTGCGGACCGGGAAATATCAGTAAAGCCATGCGCCGCTCGGGTGGTAAGCGTGATTACTGGACTATTTATCCTTTTCTACCCAAAGAAACAAGAGGATATGTACCGATTTTTATTGCTGCCAATTATTCGCTGCATTATGCCGCCGAACATAATTTATGTGCCGCCGTCGTTAATATGCCGGTGCTTACCGATACGGTTATGGTTCATCGCCGCATTCATTTGGAACAAATTGCCAACGTGTTGAATCTGCCGATTGAAGAGGTTCGCCTGTTGAATCCACAATACCGCAAAGACATTGTTCCCGGTGATATTCGTCCCTATGAAATATGTTTACCGCAAAACTATACCAATACTTTTATTGAAAAGATTGACCTTATTTCGGCTTATAAGGCGGATGAATTAGTTAATAACCGACGCAGTCAGATTGAAATTCAGCAGGCAGCCGAAAATTCAGTTCCGGGCGGTGCGGGCAAAGTGATTTATTATAAGGTAAAATCGGGTCAGACTCTGGGTGCAATTGCTGCCAAATACGGAGTTTCGGTGAAAAAATTGAAAGCATGGAATAATATCAAAAAGTCGACTATAAGAAAAGGGCAGATGCTGAAGATTATTAAATAGTTTATAGTTTGTAGTAAGTAGTAAACAGCAAGCAGTAACCATTTAAATTTGAAAGCAGGTTACAAAAATAATTAGTCCTAATTAGTGAAATTATCTCCCAATGGTCGCTGACCTTGGTTCGTTTTAATTCGTATAAATTCGTTTAATTAGTATCAATGGAAAAACTTTTTTATTCAATATCGGAAGTTGCGGCCATGTTCGACGTAAATCAGTCGAACCTGCGTTTCTGGGAAAAGGAATTCAAACAACTGAAACCTAAACGAAACGACAAAGGCACCCGGTTTTATTCGCCCGAAGATATTCAGGTTATCAAACAGATTATCTATCTGGTCAACGAACAAAAACTTACGCTCGACGGCGCTAAACGCAAGCTCAGACAGAAAAAAGACGTGATTGCCAAGCAACAGGAAGTGGTGGAACGTCTCAAAAGAATCAAAGTCGAACTGCAGGGAATCTCCAAAGCACTTTCGGCTGAATAAATCAATTACCAATTATCAATTACCAATTATCAATTACCAATTATCAATTTCCAATGATTAAAACAAAGAAATATTTTGTCTTGATAATAATGCTTTTCAGCATTTTTCTTCAATCAGCCCATTCGCAGAAAACTCCCAAAAATGTTATTTTTCTGATTGGTGATGGGATGGGTATCGCCCAGATTTACTCCGGCATGGTGGCTAACGGTAACCATTTGGAACTGGAGCGCTGCACGTACAGCGGGTTTTCAAAAACGTATTCTTCCAACAATTTCACAACCGATTCGGGTGCAGGCGGAACAGCACTGGCCTGCGGGGTGAAAACCAAAAACAAAATGATTGGCATGACGCCCGATTCGGTGGCGGTTCAGTCCATTTTGGAACTGGCTTCGAAAAATAAGCTATCAACCGGCATTGTGGTGGCTTGTGCATTGACCCATGCCACTCCGGCTTCGTATATTGCACATCAGGTAAACCGCGAGATGAACGAAGAAATTGCCACCGATTACCTGAAAACCGATATCGACGTGATGATTGGCGGCGGCCGGAAATATTTTGAGGACCGGACTGATAATCGTAATCTGACTAACGAACTGAAAGCTAAAAACTATCAGATTGCCTATACGCTGGGCGATGTAAAAGCTATCAGCACCGGTAAACTGGCAGGCTTGCTTTACGACGACCAAAACCCGAACATGCCTGAACGCGGTACCATGCTGCCGGATGCCACCCAGTCGGCTATCAATATTCTCAGCAACAACAAAAAAGGATTTTTCCTGATGGTGGAAGGCTCGCAGATTGACTGGGCGGGCCACGACAATAATTACAAGCAACTGATCAAAGAAATGCTCGACTTTGACCAAACGGTTGGGAAAGCACTGGACTTTGCCAAAAAGGATGGTAACACGCTCGTCATTATCACCGCCGACCACGAAACAGGCGGTATGACCATACTGGATGGAAAATTCGGGACCGATAAGCTGAAAGTGGTATTTACCAGCAAAAACCACTCAGGTGTTCCCGTTCCGGTATTTGCCTATGGACCCGGTGCCGAAAACTTTTCAGGCTTTATGGAAAACATCAGTTTTAAAGGCAAGATTGAAAAACTGCTGAAGCTGAAGAAATGACCCCCAAACCCCCAAGGGAGCTTAAGAGCGGTTCTGTTAGTAACCTCTGGTAAGCGAAGCACAATCGAGGGATGAAGAATATAAATAACTAGAAAGTTGATTTTCCGTTCGAATAGTCAAACAGGAAATCAACAAACAAAAAAAGTGAGGCATAAACCTCACTTTTTTTGTTAGAAACATACTGTATTATTTCATTCTCTCCTGCAGCCATTCTTCCAGGTCGGTTTCGGCATCCAAATCCAGCCTTTTCTTAATTGTTTTCCGCCGTTTATACATTGTTTGCTTTTCCATAGACAATAAACTGCATGAATCCTGAAGCTTTACATTCAGGCAAATCAACGCGATAACCATTTGATCCAATTGTGACAAATCGGAATACTCTTCTTTTAATAATGTGATGCCATTGTCAACCAATTTGTTCACATTATCAATATAATCCTTCCAAACATTTTCGGTAAGGATTGATTGAAATGTAATTTCATTTAAAAAGGCATCCTTGGTATCACGTTGAAGCATACCTTTCTTTAAGCGGTTTAATCGCAGGGTATTTTCAATTTTATTGTTCAGGGTGAGGCGGATAATTTCGCGTTTTTGATCATTTTTTCTTTTTGAGGCTTCATTCTCAAATTCTACAGCTTGTAATTTCTTATCTTGCTCAAATTTATTTTTTCTGTACCAATTTAAAATTTGAAGTATAATTAATGCCATCAGTAAAACAACAACACCCAGCACTGATATCCAGATAATTTTACGTTGATTTGCAATGGTCAATTCTAAATTATCTTTCTCCCTTTCAGATAAATCATATTGTTTGTCAATACGGTATAGTTGATCACTTATGTTTTTCTGGTATACAGAATCTCTTTTTACATAGGCTTTTTCAATAAGATAATATGCTTTTTGATATTCTCCTGCATTTTTTGCAATCAATGCTCCAACCTGGTAATTCGTAATTCTATTGGTGGTTTTTGAAGTATCTGCCAGTGAAATTTTTAAATAATATTGCGCAGAGTCAGGTTTATTGAG
>CAIYTJ010000066.1 GCA_903929065.1 uncultured Bacteroidales bacterium
AAGCTTCCTATCAAAAGGATATTGCAGCCAAAAAACATCAGCTGTTGGAAACGGAAATGGAAAATGTAGCCAAAGAAAAACAAAACAATGTGCTGCTCGAACGGCAGCTGAAACTCCAGTCCATCTTGCTTTCCAATATTAAAATGCATCAAACCAATACTGTGAAACGACCTCAGGTATGGAAGGATGGATCCAAAGAGACGATTGACAAACAATACGAAGCATTTTACAACGAACTACGTATCTATGTAGATCTCGAATATAATAATTTTACTACACGATTAAAAGAAAAACACACCGGACTTTCTGAACGGGATGTGTTTATATGCTGTCTGCTGCTTGCCAATTTCGAAACCGGAATGATTGCTACAATTTTGGATGTCCAGACTGACTCCATGAATAAGTACAGATACCGACTCCGCATGAAGCTTAAATTACAGAATTCTGAAAATCTTTCCGATTACCTGCTACATTTTTAGGTGTTTTATTAAGTGAAATTAGGATAATTTCGTCTTGTCCATATGCTTCATTTTTATTAGCAATTTAATTGCTTGTTTTTCAGTGTGTTATTAAACGGTCAAAAACACTTTGTCCATATAATAAATTGAAGAAATGCATGATTTATCAGATTTATTTTTATTTTATTTGTGTTGCAAATAATTTAAAATCAAATCAACATGAAAAAGAGTGTATTTTTTATCATTGCAGCAGCAATTTTTACTGCTTTCTGTTCCATTAATGCAAATACTGCATCCCGCTCTAACAATCTGGCTGGCGATATTCCGGTTGTGATAAATCCACCAGTGAAAACTGATAGTCCTACACCGACTACAATAACTATTAAAATACCAACTCCGACAAAGTTGTCCTGAAAAAATAATTTTAGCCCCGGGATGAGTTAAGGTACATCCCGCGGGTTACAATTTCAATTTAAAAAGAATGTGTTATGGATTTTTATTATGTGAGCAAAAAAACGCAATCCAATGGTGAACGGGAAGTTCACACAAGGAATTGCATATATTTACCCCATTCCGATAGCCGTAGTTATCTGGGATTTTTTAGTGATTGTGAACAAGCAGTGCAGGAAGCTAAAATTAGCTATCCAAAATCAAGGGTGTGTGATTATTGTCGTAAATAAGATCAATTAAACTAAGGAAACGTATGGTAGTGTGTACGTTTCCGACCCTATTACTTGTATACCTGAAATAGATATGCAAGCCTATTAACATGTTGCAGGAGGAAGGTGAAATTTTTAATTTCACCTTCTTTTTTTTTAGAAAAAATATAAAACCTCCTGTTCATACGGATAAGTTTATTAGTGGAGTAAAAGGTGGTACTGATAGTCGGGCTATGTTATCCCTACTATTTGTATTCTTAGGATTTGCCGAAGCTTTTATGTGTGTTATTAGTTTATTCGGAAGGTCGGGGGGAGTGATAGTAATATTTTCTGCAAATTGTTTACCTGACAATAATATTTTTGCTGTATTCAATATCCCAGTATTCGTCCGATTTCCCTCACTTCTTCTATTGATTGCACATTCAATTTTTTTTTCAACCGCGTATAGTACGATTGTACTGTATCCGGACTTCTGTATATCGCTTCGCTTATGGCACCCATGGTTTTATCTTTAGTCAATAACCGGAGTATCTTTTCTTCTTTTGGGGACAGTTTCAGATTTTGTAAGTGCTTTGAATACGCATGTTCTTCGGTGTAATCTTTCAACGAATGACTAAACCAGCGAAATTCAGGCAAAATACTTTCCACCATTCGCTTCGTTTCATATTTCATAATCCAGATACGGCCCCTCTCATCGAATTTAAAAGGATGTCCATAGTGCACATACGAATGCAATTGCCCATCCTTTTCCTCTAAATTCCGGATATACCTCACCTCGAAATTACTGAGTTGTTCTGTGCTGAGTTGTTGCAGGTGAGCCATCATGATTATCTCAGTTTGCAGACAAAAAGCAAGATTTCGGGGGCATGTCAGATGAAAAATACGCTCCTGATTATTCTGTAGACCCGTACAGAGCGTCGGACTATTAAAATATTCATTGTAACTGGATTGATGCATAAGCAACTGCCATTCTTTTAAATCAATAAGCGTAATACTGAATTTTGCCAGCGATGACCGGTAGGACATTAAATGTTGTACAATCAATTTCATTTCTTCAATCATGTGGGTTTTGACACTCAGATCATAACCTGAAATAATACTTACAAGCTGACGAATCAGATGTTGAATCGTTGGATCGTGATGCATACGTAAAAACAAAGTAAAATTTATAGTTACTGAAAAAATATCGAATTAGTCAGGCCGTTTTAAACGCTGTTTAATTTGTAAATGTAAAATTAACATGCAAAAGAAATAATTATATATTAACAGTGCAACATTTTTAAATTCATTTAACACAAAGACCCCGTTTTTCATAGGTGACCGTACTTTTTTCGGGCAAAAATGTTCGGTTACTTTGCATCGTCTTCAACAACAGCGCTCTTTATCCTCCGAAAATACAGCACTACTCCTTATGCAAGTTTAAACAGCATAAAAGTTGGAACAACATTGGGGAATGTTGGAGTAAAACGGATGAATGTTGAAGTAAAACGGATGAAAGTTGAGACAAAACGGATGAATGTTGAAGCTAAACGGTTGAATGTTGAAGCTAAACGGTTGAATGTTGAAGCAAAACGGATGAATCTTAATGCAAGACGGATGAATCCTGAAACAAAACGGATGAAAGTTGGAGCAGGATTGGGAAAAAATGAATTAAAATCCGGACTGAATAGTCTCACATAGAAAAACAAAAAATAAGCTAACATAGAGCCACATAGCGCATTCAACAAAACTATATGTACTATGTTTTCAAAGAAAAATACGCTGTGCTACTATGTAACTATGTGTCACTATGTGATTGAAAAATAGGTCATTTAATTATTCGTCTTACTTAATAACATAAAATCTAATTTTAAAATAAATAATATGGGAAATTCAAAAGTTTCAAAAGATTTTTCAACAACTAAATATACTGATACGGGTATAAGTACAAAAGCATCTTTCATTATAGGTGAAATGACCGGTAATCCGGCATTTACAACTCCCAATCCACCCCTGAAAGATGTGACTGATGCCAACAATGAGTATCTGGTTTCGTTGGGAAAAGTAGAGTACGGTTCAAAAGCCGATACGGTAATTAAAAACAACCTGCGGGCAGCATTAATTGTGCTTCTCAAACTGTTGGCCGACTATGTACAAACCACCAGCAATGGTGATGAAGCTATTATTCTGAGCAGCGGCTTTGATGTAAACAAAAAACCGGGAACGATAGGTCAATTGGACAAACCAACCGGATTCAGTGTGAAACCCGGAACTAACAAAGGCAGCATTATAGTAAGTTGCAACGCCGTAGTTAATGCCAACTTCTATGAATTTAACTACATGGAATTGCCCGCTACCCCTAACAGCATGTGGATTCAGAAAACCGGCACCAAAAGCAAGCTAACCATTGACGGACTGACAAGCGGCAAACAATACAATTTCAGAGTGGCTGCAGCTGGTAGTGATCCTTCACGTGTGTGGAGCGACGAAATCAGCAGTTTCGTGCTATAGTTATCGACATACTGAACCTGTCAATCAGTTTATCACTAAAACCGTGCAGCATACAAGCTGCACGGTTTTTTTAATGCACAAAAACACCATTATACACCACTTTTATAAATTTGTATAAAAAAAGTTGGAAAATTGGTTGGTGGTGTTAATGTTATTTTTTATCTTTGGGGCGGGAAAATAATACTTGTTGCATATCCTTTTACACAGTGGACATGTGCAATTATAAAAATAAAAAAAGAAGAAACCAAAAGAAATATTTGATACTTTTCGAGTTTTCACACCAACTCAACCTGCAACAAATACCTTTGTTGAAAGACCGTATAGAATCAATAATCAATTGGTGGATTCTCTTAGAACACCAGGAAAACAAATTGTAATTTATGGTCATTCAGGTTGTGGAAAAACCACTTTAATTTGCAACAAACTAAATCAAATTTACGAGAATACAATAGTAACGCGTTGTATGAAAGGGATGACGTTTGAAAGTATAATCTTAGATGCATTTGATCAATTAGGGAGATTTTTTCTAAATGAATCTATAACTAAAGAAATTAGATTAT
>CAIYTJ010000067.1 GCA_903929065.1 uncultured Bacteroidales bacterium
TTATGCAATTATGGTATAATCTACGTTGTCTTTTAATACTAAAAAGCGAAAAAATTGATTTAATGATTGGCAGTTTAACGGCTACTTACCTCACCCGATTGACAAAAGTGCCTTCTTTACTTTTTGATGATGATGATGATGAAGTGGAACCATTAATGATGAAATATGTGCATCCATATATTACCAATATTTTATCACCTGCTGCCCTGACAGGAAAACGGGCAAGGAAAGATACAATTTACTATTCGGGTTACCATGAATTGGCTTACCTTCACCCGAAAAGATTTACGCCTGATCCTTCAATACTTCAGGAAATCGGACTGAATGAAGGCGACCCTTATTTTGTCATGCGGTTTAATGTTTTTAAAGCGCATCATGATATTGGAATTCATGGATTATCCATTGAAAACAAGCGGAAAATAATTGCTTTGCTTGAAAAGAAAGGCAAAGTTTTTATAACTACCGAAAGGAATATTGACGAAGAATTTAAGAAATATCAACTGAAATTATCGCCGGAGAAAGTACATTCCCTGGTGTATTATGCCACTCTGTTGGTTGGTGACAGCCAAACTATGACGTCAGAAGCTGCTGTTTTGGGAACTCCTGCACTAAGAAGTAATTCTTTTGTCAGGAGGATAGAATATCTTGAAGAAGAGGAATATAAATATGAACTGACATACGGATTTCTTCCCTCACAGGGTGAAGAAATGATTGAAAAAATTGAAGAACTGCTTGCCATGCCTGATTTGAAAAAAGTATGGCAGGAAAGACGTCATAAAATGCTTGCAGATATGATTGATGTTTCTGCTTTTTTTGTATGGTTTGTTGAGAACTATCCGAAAAGTGTCAATATTATGAAAGAAGATCCCGGTTATCAATATAAATTTAAGTAGTTTATAGTTTATAATAAATAGTTTATAGATTGTTATGGAATATAATTATACTGATTTTAGGGATTTACTTGCTTATAAGAAAGCATTTGAACAAGCGTGTGACATTTTTGATTTAAGTGTGGCTTTCCCAAAAGAAGAAAAATATTCTCTTACTGATCAAATTCGAAGATCTTCCCGATCAGTATGTGCTAATTTGGCTGAAGCATATAGAAAACGTGATTATTTTAAACACTTTCTTCTTAAAATAACAGATTGTTTAGGGGAGAATAGTGAAACCCTGGTTTGGCTCGATTTCTCATTAAAACATAAATATGTTAATGAAAATGAATATAATAAACAGATTGGTTTAAATGAAGAAGTTGGAAAACTATTATCCTATATGTATAATAATCCCGAGAAATTTGGAGTTTTACCATTATAAACTATAAATTATAAACTATAAACTATGGTCAAACTTATTCTCGTAGCCGGTGCACGTCCTAATTTTATGAAAATTGCACCACTGATGCATGCATTGAAAGATCATAAAAGCATTCAACCTATATTGGTACATACCGGACAACATTACGATGTGAAAATGTCAGGACAATTTTTCGAAGAACTGAATATTCCAAATCCGGATATTAACCTGGAAGTTGGTTCTGCAAGTCATGCGGTTCAAACTGCCCGGATTATGGAAGGTTTTGAGCAGGTATGTTTAAAAGAAAATCCGGATTATGTTTTGGTAGTTGGCGATGTAAACAGTACTGCAGCATGTACGCTTGTAGCTTCGAAACTGGGAATTAAGACCATTCATTATGAAGCCGGTTTAAGGAGTAATGACCGAACTATGCCGGAAGAAATTAACCGGTTGGTGACTGATGCAATTAGCGATGTATTTATTACAACCAGTATTGATGCAGATGAAAACCTCTTGCATGAAGGAATTCCGGTTGAGAAAATACATATGTTGGGAAATTTGATGATTGATTCCTTAGTTGCTCAATTACCAAAGGCAAAGGCAACTAAACTAAATTTTAAATTGCTCAACAGAGATAAACCTATTGAATTGGGTAAAGATTTTCAATCAGGACAATATGGTGTCCTTACATTCCATCGCCCCGGGAATGTGGATGAAAAAGAAAGTTTGACAAAACTGGTTCATCTATGGGGTGAGATTTCAGAACAAATTCCATTGGTTTTTCCCGTTCATCCACGTACGTATAAAAATATTTTACAATTTGGTTTACAATCGGTTATTGAAAGTTATCCGAAATTGTTTTTTATTGAACCGTTAGGATATTTGCAATTCATTCATTTAGTAAGCAACTCATCATTTGCATTGACCGATTCGGGTGGAATTCAGGAAGAAACAACTTATTTGAATATACCTTGCCTAACCGTCAGACCAAACACGGAACGTCCTGTTACGGTGTGGGAGGGAAGCAATAAACTTATTAAAACGGAGGAAATCGTTCATGAAGTTCAACTGATTATTCAGGGGAAAGGGAAACATGGTACAATTCCGAAATATTGGGATGGACAAAGTGCTGAAAGAATTATCAATATGATTGAAGGGATTAGTAAGTAGTAACGAGTTTCGAGTGTTGAGTAAATACTCATTTCAGAACTCCCAACTTAAAACTCTCAACTCAAAACTCTCAACTGATGAAGGATTTTACATTAACTACCTATCGAAAGCTTTTGATTGCAGTTAAAGAGGCCGGATATGCTTTCTTTACCTTTGAGGAATGGTGCGATGGAAAAGCTGAAGGACGCTATGTGATTTTACGTCATGATGTGGATTTAAAAGCCGCTCATTCATTAGCAACTGCCAACATTGAGAATGAACTAGGTATCAGGGCAACTTATTATTTCCGGGTAGTTCCTGAAAGCAACCAACCGGAAATTATTAAAGCCATTGCCGGTTTAAGACATGAAATTGGCTACCATTACGAGGATTTGTCTTTGTTTAATGGTGATGAGGACAAAGCATTGGAACATTTTAAGGCACAGCTTGTACATTTCCGACAATTCTATCCGGTAAGAACTATTTGTATGCATGGCAGTCCGACTTCAAAATGGGACAACCGCAATTTGTGGAAAACAAATTCATATCGTGATTTGGGAATAATTGGTGAACCGTATTTTGATTTTTTAATTCAGGATAATGTGTTTTATCTGACGGATACAGCCCGTATGTGGGATGGTGATAAATACAATATAAGGGACAAAATCAGTCAACAGTCAGCAGTTAACAGTCAACAGTTGTCTTCTAAGCAACTAAACAATTCAACAGCTCAACCTGACATTCATTCTACGTTCGATTTTATTAATTGGCTACAACAAAAATCGGATCAGAATATAATTATGATAACCACACATCCTCAGCGATGGACAGATAAACAGAGTGAATGGATTATGGAATTTATTTTTCAAAGTTTGAAAAATATCATTAAACGTTGGATTTCACGAAGGTCATAAATAAAATAA
>CAIYTJ010000068.1 GCA_903929065.1 uncultured Bacteroidales bacterium
AGTGTTCGCATTTCTTTATTTAAAAATACAGTATCAAGTGATTTTGTTCTTCAAAATGTACAACTTTAAAGAACATAAATTTTTCTTATGTTTGCATCAGTAAAATGTTCTGTCGCTCCAAATTTATTTTGGAGAGGAAAGTCCGGGCAACATAGAGTAACATACTTCCTAACAGGAAGGTACAACATAGTAATTGTGTTGTAACAGAAAGTGCCTCAGAAAATAAACTACCCCACCCGATTTTTATCGGGAGAGGAAAAGGTGAAATGGCGGTGTAAGAGACCACCGATTGAATGGCAACATTTAATGCAAGGCAAACCTTATGTGTTGTAAAACCATGTAGGCTTCGATTTTTGAACGGCTCGTTTAAATGCTTTGGCTGTCGAAGTGGGTAGGTTGCTAAAGCTAGCAAGTGATTGCTATCTAAGATAAATGACAGATAAGTTTCGATTATTTCGAAACGAAACAGAACCCGGCTTACTATTTTACTACAATACAAAGGGCGCATCGATAATTCGGTAGCGCCCTTTGCCATTTATATTTTTTTAAACTTTTTTAAAATTCAATATGTGTGCGTAAGCCAAATACATGAACGGATCCGCGGTTTTGGTTGTATCCGGGATTAACAGCAAATTGATAATCTGCAGAAACATAAAGTGAGCGAGTAACGTGTATATTGTAATAAGTCTCAAAAACATTTTCGTTTCCATACTTATAATTTCCTTTTCCATCTCCAAGCATAAATGTTAAACCACCTGCATTTAAATAATTAAAATGATCGTTTGATAATCCATTTACAACATAAGCAATTCCAAAATGATCGTTTGGTCGTTTCCAGTTCTTGCCATTAAAACTTAAACCACCGCTTGCACTTTGGTCAACTTCGGTGAATGCCCAAACTGAACTTTCTCCATTTCCCCAACTTGCTCTAGCAAAAATTGCGACACCGTTAAAAATTTCCTGATCAAAACTTACGCCCACACCATATTTCACACCACCATATTGATACCATTGTGAATCGCCTGTAAATATTGGAACCATTGAAGTATTGCCAACTTTTAATTGACTGATTCCATCCTGATAAGAAGGAGCTTTTGAATCTGTGCGGTAAGCAAGCAATCTAATTTTGCCTTTATGGTTATTAATTAGCATTTTCTTTTCAATTTCAAAAGTTATTGAATGTGCTTTTGAAACATTCCAATCAAACCACATTCCATTTGGTACCAATGGAACTGTAACTGCTGAAAAACGTGCAGCCCATTTTGGTTTTATATATTCAATCACAATTCCCCAGGTATATCCGCGAGTGTTTGAAGGATAATCCCAACCGCAATTGCTCATCAAACTCCAGTTCATAAATTGAGTTCTAGGATCGTGACTGTAAACATTGTCATCAAAAAAATCAGCAATACAAAACTTTCCGGCACTAATCGTTATTCTTGATTCAGGAATTTCTTCTTTAACTTGATTCACATCGTTATCGAAATATTCTTCTCTTTTAGAATGACCAATTGCAATATGTTGTTGAATATAGCATCTTGCCACGTATGGAGTTGGTGAAGGATTTCCTATTTTAAAAGTTTCACCATTAAAAGCACCACCCATGCCAAGAACACCACTTAATCCTTTTCCTCCGGCAATTTCAGGATTGAAATAAAACGAAGCGTTCTTCCATAATTTTCTTCCAAGGAAAATTGTTGTTGTCAACGACATTGCTTCTTCCTGATTTGGACTCAAGCTATTTGGTCCGCTTACAGTTGCATTAAATGCAGGAT
>CAIYTJ010000069.1 GCA_903929065.1 uncultured Bacteroidales bacterium
AAATAATAATCGCCGGTATCATAATTATCCAATATCCCTAATATGTTGAGTAAGGTGGATTTTCCGGATCCTGAGGCACCCATAATAGAAACATATTCGCCGTTATCTATATGTAAATCAATTCCTTTTAGCACATGCAGCGAGGCTTGCCCCATGTCATACGTCTTGTTGATGTTTTTGAGTGTAATCATTAAATATAAGTTTGAAAGTTTGAAAGTTCAACGTTTGAAAGTTCGGTTTTGCTACCGACTACCAACCATTCACTATAGACTATTTTGAATCACGGTGCAAATATAAATGAAAAATACAGTACCTTGCAATACATAGTACTATATTTATAGAAAATTAATAAATTCAAATTTCGGGAATCCTTTATTTTAGACGGATTGGCTAAGATTATTGGATTTGAATTTAATATTAATTAACTCAAATGCAATTTCAGTGCAGTGTTTAATTTAGTGATTTTTTTACCAATAGCTTTACAGGAGTAGAAAATCGCTCTATCAAACTCCTGTTTTCGGTGATTATTTCGGCTGTTCCGCTCATTTCACCCGTAAACTTCATTTCTTTATTGACTGTTGATTGCAAACCTTTAGGAAAATCGACTTCAACAGCATAAAAATCGTTGTTGGAAACAAGTGAAATATTTTTAGTTGTTGCCTGCAGAAGCCCATACTCCAGATATGGATAACCTGCCACTTTAATATTTACCTTTTGTCCGATTTGAATCTTCCCTGAACCAATAGCAGGAACTTTTATCTTACCGATTAACTGCCCCGGATTATGGGAAACAATGGCAAAAACTTTATCACCCGTATTAATATTCTGATTTCGTTTCCAGAAAGTATTAAACGTAACTACACCCGACTGTGAGGCTATCAACAAATAGCTTTGTTGCCAGTTTTCGATAACAGCCATTAGTTCTCGTTGAGATGATTTTAGTTCAGAAAAAAGTTGATGCTTCTCCTGCAAATATTGTAGAGATAGTTTGTTGACGGATTCTTTCATTTGAGAAAACTCAACGTTTTGAAGTGAAATAGAGGTTTGTAACTGTTGAAGTTCCTGTTGTTTATTCAGGTATGTTTGTTCAGCTGTTTCCATGTCGGATGCTGATATTATTTTTTGGCTGAATAAAAGTTTATCCCGGTTATAGGATGATTTGGAAATGACCAATTCCTGTTTCTTCATTTCTAATTGCTTTTGAAGATCGGAGGAGTAAATCTTTCGATGACCGATTTGTTTTTGCAAGGAAGTCTTTTCCTGAATGGTGAGATTTAGGGTTAAGAAATTGTCATAATTCATCGCAGCTTTGGTGAAAGCCGAAAAGTTTGACTGCAACATTCCCATTTCAAATGAACGTGTAAGCAACTCTTTCGGGATATAAAAACTTGAATCACTTACCTGTACTGACAAAAGCAATTTATGTACCGTTTGTACATCATTTGTTGAAGCGGAATTTTCAATTACGGCCAGAATATCTCCCTGTTTCACTTCCTCTTTGTCGGAGCACAACAGTTCCTTTATTTTTCCGGTGGATTTTGCAACCAACCATACCGGTGGATTCTCGGTAGTTATAATTACATCGCCCTGGACTACATCGGGATACCGGAAAAAGAAACTTCCTATAAATATCATCAATAGCACACTACAAATTACCGTTATTCCATAACGAACCAATGCATGTGGAGGACGTGACAAGATTTCCTGCACTTCTTCGCTGCGGAGTTCTATGACCCCTGATCCCTGAAGGGGAGCTGAGTTAGTTTTGTCTTTTATTTCTTCTGCTTCCATATTCTTAACTATAAACTATCAACTGCAAACTATCAACTATTTAAAGTTCCAACTGATTTTTCACCAACCGATAATATGCACCTTGTTTGCTGGTTAGTTCCTGATGCGTTCCTATTTCCACAATTTCGCCTTTTTCCAGCACTACAATCTGGTCTGCATTTTTTACTGTGCTCAGGCGATGGGCAATCACCACCGATGTACGTCCTTTGAAGAATTTCTGTAAGTTATCCATAATCACCCGTTCGTTATTGGTGTCCAATGCATTGGTAGCTTCGTCCAGAAAAACAAAAGCAGGGTTTTTATATATAGCGCGTGCAATAAGTATGCGTTGCTTTTGTCCCTGACTTAATCCATGCCCTTCATTACCAATTTTTGTATTATACGACAACGGCAGGGTTTCAATAAACTCACGGATATTAGCGGTTATTACCGCATCCAACAACCGTTCTTTATCAATAATTTCCACTCCTGGGGCAATGTTTTTGGCTATGCTGTCCGAAAAGATAAATCCATCCTGCATCACCACACCGCATTGCTTGCGCCATTCGCGGATACTATAGTTTTTAAGGTTGTTTTCTCCCAACAGAATATCTCCTTTTTGCAGGGGATAAAAGCCGAGCAACAGTTTTATCAGGGTAGTTTTACCGCTGCCGCTGGTACCTACAATAGCAGTTTGTTTTCCTACGGGGATATTCAGGTGAATTCCTTTGATAACCGGTTCGCCAATGGAAGTGGCATCGTAACCAAAAGTGGCATTTTGCAACGTAATATCTTTATGGGCAGGTATTTCACGGATACGTTGCTCATCTTTACTTTCTTCATCTTCTTTATCATGCACTTCGCTCAAACGTTCCAGACTCAGCCGGGCATCCTGCGTTTCTCTGCTAAAAGTGATAAGTTGATCAACCGGACCGTTCAGTTGCCCGATGATATATTGCACCGCCATCATCATACCCAGCGTCATTTGTCCATCAATAACCAGTTTAGCCACCAGTGCCGTGATAACGATATTCTTGGTTTGGTTTATCAGTACTGCCCCCGAATCCTGATATTGTGAAAGAGCCATTCCTTTGATACGAAGCCGGAACAATTTAGCTTGAATCCGCTCCCACTCCCAACGTTTTTGTTGTTCGCAGCCGTTGAGCTTTATTTCCTGCATCCCGGTGACTAACTGAATCACGTTACTTTGGTTGGCTGAATTCTGCGCAAAACTTTTATGATCCAGTTCTGCCCTTCGTTTCATAAACAGCCATACCCATCCGAAGTACAAGGCACTCCCCACAAAGAAAATGGCAAAGATGCTGAAACTGTAAAGAAATAATACGATGCTAAAAATAAACAGATTGAAAACAGAAAATAAAATACTCAGGCTGGAATTGGTCAGGTAATTCTGTATGCGTGTATGGTCGTTGATGCGTTGCAGGATATCACCTACCATTTTAGTATCGAAATAACCCATGGGCAAGCGCATCATTTTTATCAGAAAGTCGGATATCAGGGCGATATTTATCCGTGTACCCAAATGCAGCAATATCCAACCCCGGATAAAACCCACGGCTGAACTGCTAAAAGTAAGCACTAATTGTGCTATCAATACCAAATAAATATACCCGATATTCTGCGCCGAAATACCAAAATCGACAATGGATTGGGTAAGAAAGGGCAGTATCAACTGCAACAAACTGCCAAAAAGCAAGCCCATAAAAAGCTGAAAAACCAATTTCTTATAAGGTCTTAGGTACGAAAAAAGGAATGAAAATCCCCTCCGGCTTACTTTTTCATCTTCCTGTTCGTAAAAATCGGGGGATGGTTCGAGCAACAAAGCTACCCCAACATCATTGCCTTCGTCTTTAGTGCTTAGCCAACACCGGCAAAATTCTTCTTTAGTATAAACAATTTTCCCTGCAGCCGGATCAGCTAAGTAGATTTTTTCATTTCCCTGTTTTCCTTTGATATCATACACCACTACAAAATGCACCTGATTCCAATGTACAATGCAAGGTAAAGGAGCTTCGCACAAATCTTCAAACGAGACCTTAACACCCGTTGTGCGAAAACCAATGTTTTCGGCTGCCTCGCTGACGCCCAACATCGAGGTTCCTTCACGTGTTATTAGAGACTTTCCACGTAAATTTTCGAGAGAATAGATACGACCATAGTGTGCAGCCACCATTCGTAAGCAGGTAGGACCGCAATCCATAGCGTCGTGTTGAAGATAATAATTAAATGTCACTTTATTTCATGATTAACAGATTATCAAACACCTCTTTTAATTTATCTATCGCATCCGGTCTTGGTAAATCGGAGTTCATAATATTTCCATTTGAATCAAGTAAAAGATATCGCGGGACTTCTAAGGCATAGTTTTTATATATACGATTTTGAATATCTCTGTATAAAGCTTTTGAGGCTCTTAAATGGAAACCTGACAAATTAAATGACTTTATCTGTTTGTTCCATGTGGCGTTTTCACTTTCATCATCAACTGAAATATAGACCTGAACGAGATTTTTATAAAGAGTAAGCAATTTGTGTAATTCATCTTTGTACTGAAATTGAATTTTACAAGGCATACAATAGACTGACCAGAGATCAATATATATATAATTTCCTTTAATTCCGTTTATATTCGTAAGATCTTTTAGTGAGTTGATTTTTAATTCATTCAGAATAACAGGCTTCGATATTTCAGATATTTTAGATTCATTTATATTCTGATTTATCATTAATTTTTTGACAATAGGAATATATTCAGAATTTGGAAACTTATCAGATAAATATTTTAACATTTTGTTGCTGTCGAAATAATTATCCCCACTTTGGAGCTGAGAAACAAATATTTGGCTTATAACCATAGGCCGTATACTATCAGGAGCTAAAAGAAGTCGTGCATAATAATTAAAAGTTTCTTTATCATAACCCTCTAACAATTTTTCTTTTTCTACAGCATCTAACACCCAGTATTTGTGAATATAATAATCAATATATGGAAAAAAATAATAATAACCTAGTGGATTTTTTGTTGAAAGAAAGTTTGAATAGAGTCGATCGATTCTTTTTAATATTTCAATAGCTAAATTAACTACATTTAAATACATTTTAAGT
>CAIYTJ010000070.1 GCA_903929065.1 uncultured Bacteroidales bacterium
AAAAACATTGTTCCTGGAAAGTATATTTTAGTTTGTAAATACATTGGATATAAATCCAAAGAGCAAGAAGTAACAGTTTCTGATGGCATAAATGAAACCAAAATAAATATTTTTATTGAACCAGTTTCTAATGAACTGAATGAAGTAAGCATTACTGATACTGTTGTAAATAAAGAGTCAGATTTATATTCAAGAAAAACAGAAATCAATGCAATAACTCTTATTAATTCGGTATCTGCAAAAACAATTCAACTTTCTCCCGACCTTACAGTAGCTGATGTACTTCAACGTGTTTCAGGTATCTCTGTTGATCGAAATGCAAACGGAGAAGCTCGCTATGCAATTATCCGTGGAATGGATAAACGATACAATTATACGTTAGTGAATGGTATAAAAATTCCAAGTCCGGATAATAAGAATCGATATGTACCAACGGATATTTTCCCTGCAGAATTACTGGAAAGATTGGAAGTAATTAAAGCCTTAGCTCCATCTATGGAAGGTGACGCGATTGGTGGGGCAATGAATCTGGTAATGAAAAGCGCTCCTGATAAATTTATTTTTTCGGCTGATATGTCAACAGGATACAGTCAAATATTTTTCGACAGACCTTTTAGTAGTTTTAATTCAGGTGTGATAAATTCAAAAGCTCCTTCTGAAATAAATGGCCCAACGTATCAAGCAGTACCAACTGATTTTCCAAGAGCAAATCTCAGCTATAAAGAAATAACTCCAGCACCGAATACAAACTTTGGTTTTACACTTGGAAATAGATTTTTTAAAAACAAATTGGGTGTAATGGTTGCAGCAATTTATCAAAATTCCTTTAGAGGTTCCAATTCTCAAGTGTTATTACCAAGCTCTCAACCTGGTGCAGCTTCAAGCAGAGATGCAAGCATGAACAATGGAATGTTGGTCCAATTTTCTGATTACAACGGACGTCAGTATTCAACACAGGTTACAAGATATGGTGCACATGTTTTTTTAGATTATAAATTGGATAAGAAAAATACATTCATTTTATATAATGGCTTAGTTAGAATGACTGAAATTCAAACACGCCATTTGATAGATACTGTTCTGGATAAAACCAGAACTGCTGGTCCGGGCACTGGGGAAGTTCATGAACAAGATCGTTCCAGAACAAATACGCAAACTATTTACAATACAACGCTTCAAGGCAAACATCAACTTCGTTATAATATTAAAATAGACTGGTCGCTAGTTTATTCTATAGCAACAAGTGAAACTCCTGATTGGGCACAATTTGAAAGAATTCATGGCGTGTCTTTAAAAAATATAAACTCACCGGTTGATAGTCAAGGGAATCAAACGCTAACCCCAACATCAGTAAATACAATGACTTTAAGATGGATGCACAATACCGATCAAGATAAAACAGGTTACTTAAATATAAGTTGGACTCCTAAAATATTAAATACAGATGTTGAATTTTCAACGGGTGGTTTGATGAGATTTAAAAACCGAAGTGCATATTATCAGGAATACAATTTGCAGCCTATTCCAAATCCGGATGGAACACAACAATTGTGGACCAATATATATGATGCAAAATATCAATTCCTCGGAACCAATGCAGGTCTAGGCTCGCCAATAGATGCAAACACTTTTTCGGTTGATGAAAATATTACAGCATATTATGGTCAGATAAAATTTGACCCTATAAAAAACTTGCAAATATTAGGTGGTGTAAGATTTGAAAGTACGTATCAAAACTATGCAACAGCTCAGGATCCTTCGAAATTTATTGGTGCCAATGGAACACGACAATATCAGGATATGTTGCCTAGTGTTCATTTTAAATATGCTATAACAACACATCAAAATATTCGTCTGTCTTATTTCTCATCCATTTCTCGTCCTGGATTTTTTGAAATTATTCCTTATTCTATTCCTGGTGAAAATTGGACAGAAACTGGAAATGTTTATTTAAAACATACACAAGCTGAAAATTATGATTTGCGTTACGAATTTTTTTCAAAAGGGTCTGACCAAATTATGGCTGGTGTCTTCTATAAAAATATTTTGAACCCAATTGAATGGGCGTTAGTAAAAGATGGTACTTCAGGTTTGTTATTCCAACCACAAAATTTTGGTACTGCTACTAATTATGGGTTAGAGATGGTGTTCACTAAATATTTTGGAGTATTAGGTATTCATGCCAATTACACCTATACCAATTCAAGCATCACCACGATGAAACAAATTTATTATCATGATGCAGCTACAAATAATAATACGTTTGAAAGTGTTGCTCAAACTCGTCCGCTCCAAGGACAATCAGCTCATATAGGAAATTTTTCTCTCTTATATAAAAATAGCACATTGGGTATCAATGCTCAATTAGCACTCGTTTATACAGGAAGAAGAATTTCACTAGTATCAGGATATTACGAATTAGATTATTGGCAAAAGGCATTTACACAACTTGATTTTTCTGCTGAGAAAAGAGCTTTCAAGCGCTTTTACATTTTTGTAAAAATCAACAACATTTTAAACTCACCTCTAATT
>CAIYTJ010000071.1 GCA_903929065.1 uncultured Bacteroidales bacterium
AATAGTTGGAGAATAAATCAGGCCGGCTTTAATGTAAAATGCACCTTCAGTTTTAAATGCTGTGAAATCCAGCGTGTAAGTGCTTTTAAATGATTGGAATTCGCCTTTGGAAATAACCGTACCGAAAACACCCAGTTCCTCGTTCGTGAGGGCATCGTGAATGGTGAATCGGTTGATGTTTTGGGGAGATTCGCTAAGCAAAACAGCTTTCTTTTGAGCATTCGGCAAGTAGCCCAGCTGGTTAATGCGTATCCAGCCGTCGATGCCGTAAGTGTACATACTTATGCAGAAAACAGACAATAATGCCAGAACTATCTTTTTAGGCATGAATAGAAAGCTTTTTTTTGCAAATGTAGCGGAAATAATCGAAATAACAAATGGAAAATTATTGAGAAAAAAATATTACTTTTGTGGCTAATTTTAATTTATCAAATTACAATATAACACGAAAGAAATGAAAGTATTAAAATTCGGTGGAACGTCCGTAGGTTCAGCCGCCCGAATGAAAGATGTGGCTAAGTTGATTTGCGATGGCGGTCAAAAAATCGTTGTTTTGTCGGCAATGTCGGGCACAACCAACAATTTGGTGGAAATATCAGATTATTTATATAAAACCAATACAGCAGGCGCGTTGGAAAAGATCAATGCGCTGGAACAAAAATACGTGGATGTTATTGAAGATTTATTTTCGACGCCCGAATTTAAAACCGAAGCAACTGTCATTATTAAATCGATGTTCGAATACCTTCGTTCTTTTTCGAAATCGGTATTCACGTTGTTTGAGGAAAAAGAAATTTTAGCACAGGGTGAGCTTCTTTCAACCACTATTTTCCAATTGTACCTTGACGAAACAGGCGTTAAGAGCGCTTTGATTCCTGCATTGGAATTTATGCGTATTGACAAAAATGCCGAACCGGATTTAAACTACATTATCGACAAACTGGCACTTCAATTATCGGAACATGCCGGAAATACGATTTATATTACACAAGGTTTCATTTGCCGGAATTTCTACGGGGAAGTGGATAATCTGCAACGCGGCGGAAGCGATTACACGGCATCCTTAATCGGTGCGGCTGTGAAAGCGGAAGAAATCCAGATTTGGACCGACATTGACGGCATGCACAACAACGATCCACGCTTTGTGGAAGGCACAAAACCGGTTCCGGTATTGCATTTCGAAGAAGCGGCCGAGTTGGCTTATTTCGGAGCAAAGATTCTTCACCCGACTTGTATTTTACCGGCCAAGCTGGCTAATATTCCTGTGCGGTTGTTGAACACCATGGAACCGAAAGCTTTCGGAACATTAATTTCGACACAAAGCAAAAAAGGAAAAATAGAAGCAGTAGCTGCCAAAGATGGCATTACTGCTATCAAGATAAAATCAGGCCGCATGTTACTGGCACACGGTTTCCTGCGTAAGGTTTTTGAGATTTTCGAATCGTATCAAACACCGATTGACATGGTAACGACTTCAGAAGTAGGAGTTTCCGTTTCTATCGACAATGCCAAACGACTGGACGAAATCGTAAACGAATTAAAGAAATTCGGAACGGTAACCGTCGACAAAGACATGGTGATTATCTGTGTGGTGGGCGATATGCCTTTCGAAAATGTTGGATTCCAGGCCAAAGTGGTCGGAGCATTGAGCGAAATTCCGGTCAGAATGATTTCATACGGCGGAAGTAATTACAACATTTCGTTTTTGATTAAAGCCGAAGACAAAAAACGGGCACTAAATGCGTTGAGTGCATCGTTGTTTAATTAATGACCCCAAACCCCTAAAGGGGCTTTAAGAGTTTTGATTATTCATTATTAAAAAAAGTATTATAAATTATACAAACTTGGTCTTCTAGCCCCTTTAGGGGTTTGGGGTCATCTTACAATTATGATTAAAGGAAAATTCCCAATAAATAAATTCAACGAAATTCAGACTCCATTTTATTATTACGATTTGGATTTATTGCGTAAAACGTTGAATGAGGTTAATGTAGAATCTCAAAAATCGGGTTATCATGTACATTATGCCATGAAAGCCAACGTAAACCCAAGTGTATTGGCGGTGATTAAAGATGCCGGGCTGGGTGCTGATTGTGTAAGTGGTGGCGAAGTTCAGGCTGCCCTTGATGCCGGAATTCCTGCTTCAAAAGTGGTATTTGCCGGTGTTGGAAAAGCAGACTGGGAAATCAATCTTGGGTTGGAAAATGACATTTTCTGTTTTAATGCCGAATCAGTTCCGGAGTTGGAAGTTATCAACGAACTGGCTGCTGCTAAAGGAAAAATAGCTAATGTGGCTTTGCGCATTAATCCAAATATAGACGCACATACCCATCATTATATTACCACCGGAACCAATGAAAATAAGTTCGGTATTAATATGGAAGATCTTGATTCGGTGGTTGACTTGATTAAGACCCTTGACAATGTGACACTGATTGGAATTCATTTTCATATTGGTTCACAAATAACTGATCTGACAGCATTTCACAATCTATGTATCCGTGTGAATGAACTTCAGGAGCTATTTATTGCAAAAGGCGTTACACTGCAGAATATCAACGTGGGCGGAGGTCTTGGCATTAACTACGAACACCCGAATCATTTCCCCATTCCTGAATTTGAATCTTTCTTCAAAGTATATCGCGACCATTTGAACCTTTTACCAGGGCAAACACTGCGTTTTGAGCTGGGACGTGCTATCGTGGCTCAATGCGGAAGCCTTATTTCCAAAGTGTTGTATGTAAAACAGGGAGCTACCAAGAAATTCGCTATTCTGGATGCAGGTTTCAGCGATTTAATTCGTCCTGCTATGTATCAGGCCTATCATTTGATTGAAAATATAACTTCTGAATTGCCTGTTGAACCTTATGATGTAGTCGGACCTATTTGCGAATCGTCTGATACATTTGCCAAAGATTTTGTACTGAACCAAACCAAACGCGGCGACCTGATTGCTCTGCGTTCGGCCGGGGCGTACGGCGAAATCATGGCTTCGCAATACAATTTGCGCAAATTGCCAAAGGCGTATACTTCTGATGAATTGTTGAAATAAAATAAAGATATGATGGAACTTTACGGTTTTTCTTTTTCGCTGCTTGAATTGATTGTCTTTGGCACGTTGTTGCTGGCTTTCATCTATCAGGTATATTTTTACTTCAGGTATCTGAACGGCGTTTTACATCTCCGGACGAAAATCAAAAACAATAAAATTCAATTTGAAACCGTACAGGAACCCATTTCGGTCATAATTTGTGCCAAAGATGAAGCCGAAAATCTGCGCAAATTCCTGCCGTTGGTATTGGACCAGGAATATCCTGAGTTTGAAGTAATCGTTATTAATGACGGTTCCACGGACGAAACCGACAATCTGCTGCGCGATTTAAGCGTTGATTATCCACGGTTACGAACCACTTTCGTGCCGGTGGGAGCCAATAATGTCAGCACCAAAAAACTCGGGTTGACCCTGGGAATTAAAGCCGCCAAATACGACTTGCTGCTGTTCACCGATGCCGATTGCATGCCGGAGAACAACATGTGGATTGCCCGCATGGCGCGCAACTTCACCCGCCAAACGGAATTTGTCCTCGGTTACGGTGCCTACCTGGAGAAAAAAGGTTTCCTGAACCGCCTGATTACTTTCGACACCTTGTTTATTGCCCTGCAATATATGGGAATGACCATTGCCCGCAAGCCTTACATGGGCGTGGGACGCAATCTGGCCTACCGCAAAGAGACTTTCTTTGCGCAAAAAGGCTTTGCCTCCACTTTGCACCTGAGCTCGGGTGACGACGACCTGTTGGTGAACAAAGCCTGCAACTCGTCGAACACACGCGTGGAAATTGCACCCGACAGCATCACGTGGTCCGAACCCAACAAAACATTTGCAGGCTGGTTCTATCAGAAAGAACGTCACCTCTCGGTTTCGAATTACTATACCAGTTCCAGCAAGTTCCGGTTGTTTTTCGAACCGACCACCCGCGGACTGTTTTACCTCACGCTTATTCTGGCACTGATTGTTGGTCATCTGATTACCATCATTGCCGCTACTGCCTTATTTATCGCCCGACTCATTATTCAGCTTTCCATTATCAACGGCTCGGCAAAACATTTCGGCGGAAGGAAATATATCTTCAGTTTACCGCTGTTAGACATCGTGCTGCCGGTACTTAGCCTGTATATCCTTGTTTTCGGAAGAAAAACGCAGCATCGCTGGAAATAAAAATAGCATGAGTGATAGTCACTCTTTGAGAGAGACTATCTCTTGCTTCATTGAATTACGAAAAACCGGTATCCATTGTGGGTATCGGTTTTTTATTTGCTGGATTGCTCCACCCGAAAGCATTACATGCACAAATAGAAAAGCCTTCATACACCACCCGAAAGCATATCATACACCACCCGAAAGCATATCATGCACCTCCCGATTACATGTCTTGCAACACCCGAAAGCATATCTGTTATCACCCGAATACATATCTCTCACCACCGGAAATCATATCTTGCACTACCGGAATGTACCTCTTGCACCACCCGAAAGTACGTCTGACACCTACCGAATGTATAACATACACCTCCCGAATACATATGTTGCACCACCCGAAATTACCACTTACACCACCCGAAAGCACCCCTTACACCACCTGAAATAACCACATAAATCACCCAAAAAGCATATAAACTCTCCAAAAAAAGTATTTAAAACAGAATAAAAAATAGAATTAACCTTTGCAGAAAGTGTTATAGGGTCATTGTTATGTGAATTATTTAGAATCATAATAAATTATAAATTATTATGTAAATATAAATGTATGT
>CAIYTJ010000072.1 GCA_903929065.1 uncultured Bacteroidales bacterium
GACTGTCATCGAAGAAATAAATAATCATGGAAAGTGGACTGAAGAATCATCATGTAAGTCTTATATTGCAGGACATGTAATTCCTTTTGGGATAAAAGATGTTTGTCGAGAAATAACTCGTTATGTCAGGTCTACATTTGAAGAGATGGACCAGGAATTATCCGAAATGGCAAATAAAACAATTCGTCAAATTAATGACCGTGCCAGTTCACTTAAATCTCCAGACATGGCCAAACTCATCGGAAACATTGCTGCCAGATTTGCATTGCGATTATCTGGAGAAGGAGCAAAATCAATCGTTAGAGGATTTGGCGGTGTGGGTGGCATAGCATCTGGCACAGGAAACTTGGCTAAAATGGCTGTTAAAAATTTCGGAAAACTTTTAGGAAAAACTTTTGGCAAGGAAGTTTATGCGCAGATAGGCAGAATTTTTACTAAGAAACTTATGGCGAGACTCAATATTGTATTTACGGTATTGATCGAGACTGCTGGCATTATTCACCATGCTTATACCTGGCAAGACGAACTTCGAGATAAAGTAAAAGAATGCCTGATGGAATGGCGTGAAGATATTCTAAAAGAATTCAACTCAGAATCATTGCCTGAATACACCATTTCAAATAAGACGTTAGTAAATGAAATATATTCAGACTCCATCAAGGACATAGACAAAGATATTGCCACAGCCAAAAATAAAATTTCATCGTCAAAAAAAGCGGAATTACTTGGATATATTGTCCAGCTAAAAGAGCTTAAAAATAAATTGGAGGGTTTAGTATGAGTAAGTATGAGTTGCCATTGAGCACAAAAAAAAGAGAGATCCCCGTAATTACACCGGAAGTAATGAACGATTCATCCATTATGAACAAGAACAACTCTGATAGCAGTGTCATTGCTTTGCCTAAAGGATCAACGCTTAACTTGACACCTAAGCACATTGGAGATGTGATTCAAATCGGGCATACTGTAGTAACCGGAATGATTGACATTATTAAGATTAGAGAACAGGGGGAGCAGAATGTTAAAAAAATAGAGGGGGAAATTAAGAAAATTATTGCAGAAGCTGAGGCTGAAGTGATAAAAATAGAAGCATCTTCCAAAGACTGGCATGGAAAATTTGATAAGCGTCAGAATTTAATCCTTTCATTAATTGATAAGATTGAAGCAAATTCCCATTGGTCAGATGAAACTAAAAAAGATGTAATAAAGCTTGCTCAAAAAGGATTATAGGAAATTAAATGACTGACGATTTGTTAATGGCAATTAATGATGTCATTGATTTCGCAAAGCATAAGACAAGTTTTGAAGTTCAGCAGCGGATCAATCTTGAACTTAAAAAAATGCGGTCTGCTGACTTTGCGGCTAATAGTTCACGTTTTTCATCCGTGACTAGAGATTTGGCTAAGACAAAAATTAAAATTGAGCGATTTAAAAAAAGAGTCTCAGAATTGTCTAGTGAATATCAAACCATTTTAGCTCCTTTAATTAAAGAAACTGAAGACAGGGTTATCGCTCTTCGTCAAGTGCGTAAGTCGCTGAGTTAGCAGTATGTTTTGAAATCGTATTTTTGTAAGTGTTGTATAACTTGGAGGTTCTTATGTCTTTTAAAATGAATGTTTCGATCAAGCATGATGTTGAGGAACTGGTCGGTAAAATCCGGGAGTGGATAAAGCAGGAAAGCGGTACGTTCAGCGGGGATACCGAGAAAGGGAATATTGTCATTAAAACGTCATTTGGAACAGTCAAAGGAAATTATGTGGTCAACGGCAGCGAATGAGTGCTGGAAATCACGGAGAAGTCTTTTATACTGCCCCAGATGGTCATTGAATCCAAAATCAAGGAAGCGCTGGAGAAAATTAAAGCATGTCTCACGCGGAGGCGCGGTGGCGCGGAGCTGGGCATTTTTGTCCACAAAACACACAAAAGAACACAAAAGAATATAATTCAGCGAATTATTACGTTACACGCAATAATTCGCTGATCTTGTTTTTCTCTGTGCTCTCCGTACTACTATCCGTCATCTTCTTGTTTTATTAGAAAGATTTTCATGTGGCCATTTTCATAAATTTCTCAATCTCAATGTTTAAAATACTCCGCAACGCACTGGAGAACTTCCGTCATTTTATCCGTCAAATAACAGTTCGGGAGGTGGGTCGCGAGGGGGAACCCGGAACTGTCCGGGTTTCCCCCGCAAACAACTAATTGTTTCCCTTTACTCGCCACCGGCGGCC
>CAIYTJ010000073.1 GCA_903929065.1 uncultured Bacteroidales bacterium
CAAATAAATCACCCCACCAAAATCTCTTTCATAATCGAAATTAGGGTTTCTTAATGTGAGAAATTTCGTTAAGGCTACAGTATAGATCAAGTATTGAAGATGATAATTGTTTTCATACATCGCAGATTTTATCTTTTCTGTATTATATTCGTCTAGTGTATTTCCTAAAAAATTTGATTTCCAATCTAGAATATAATACCTGCCATTATGTTCAAAGAACAAGTCCATCTTGCCATTCATGATCCCTTCTAATTCTGCAATTGAACGTATTCTAAAAGGATGTTCTGGTGAGGATAAATGTTCTAATGCTGAAGTATTGAATGGCTTTATTAAAAAATCAAACTCTAGTTCATTCAACCGCTTGGCTTTGGTAATTTGATTCAATGAAAAATCTGTTCCAGGTATCATCAATGAGGTTACCTGATGTAATAGCTCAACAATATTTTCTGCATAAGCATCATCGGAATTTGCTGAGAGGCGTTTCAATGCCTGCTGAACAATCCTTGGCCAATTTGCTGAATTTGTAAAATCGATATGTTCAAAAATATAATGTAATAAGTTTCCGGTATGCGCACCTTTTTTTAAATCATGGAAAACAAATTGATCGTAACTGTTTGCAGGATTTTCTTGCGATCTTTGTACAGGAAGATTAGTATGATCAGGGTTTAATCCACTATAGCTTGTTTTGATCCAATTTGATTGTATTAAATTAAAATTTTGAGCTATCGCGTATTCTGGACCTTGTGCTTGTTGTATAGCATAAGTAAAATAATAATTTGGTGTTGGCGGGTTCCAAACTTCTACATTTTGAAGTTGATTTTGTGCAGTACAAAATGTTCTCAATGAAGACCTGTTGTAGAAACTAGCATTCGAAGCAGTAATAAAACACTGATACCTTGCTCTGGTAATTGCAACATAAAGCAATCTTCTATTCTCTTGTTCACTTTGTGAGAGGTACCAACTGTTTTCATCAGTTGGCAGCGGTTTATTGCATATGTAATAATTTCCATCCACAGGGCTGCGATAACTTCCAGTTGTATAAAAATTATTGTCTGGTAATAAATCGAGGTGAGGAGCAATTACGATATTATATTCTAGACCCTTGCTCTTGTGAATGGTTACAATTTTTACTGCTTCATCATCGCTTTCAATTCTTTGCTCGTATTCATCTCCTTCTCTTGTATCACCTTCCATTCCTTTTTTAAGCCATTGAATTAATTCTTTTGGCTCATAATTTTTGCGAGAAGCTACTTTATGAATAATCTCAACAAGTTGTTGGATATTAGCTATAACTCTTTCTGGGTTCTCTGAATCCTGGTTATATAGTCTTTCATTTACATGATGATCTGCTAAAAACTGCCTTAACATCAAATAAATGCCTTTACTTTTCCAGCTTTCCTGATAGATTCGAAATTGTTGCAAAATGGCTTCTTCGTCTGCTTGAAGTAAATTTATTTGATTGTAGCCCCCGAGATTTGATAATAAGGCCCGATTAATATTAGCCCTTGAAATATCATTGGCAGCTTCCATGATATAAAAGAGCTGTTTAGCTTCATCAGACTCTAGCAATCTTGTATCATCGATAGTAACTGCAGGAATGCGAAACGTGGCTAAAATTGATTTAATTGCCTTTGCTTCTTTTTTTGTTCGAACTAGAATCCCAATATCGGAAGGACTAATGTTCCTTGTTTCATTGTTTTTTTCAATACTGTAATTTCCAGGAGTTAATAAATCAATGATTATACCAGTAATAGCTGTTTTCAGCTCTCTTTTGTTGTCGTGTTTAGAGATTTTAATAGGAGTAATTGGTAATACATTATATAACAAACGTCCTTTCAGATTTGGTTGGGGTG
>CAIYTJ010000074.1 GCA_903929065.1 uncultured Bacteroidales bacterium
CTGCTTTTCAAACGCCAACAATCTTTGGTATCGGACTTTATTATACTTACGACAAAAGGCTTTCAATTGGAATTGATTATAGCTTGCAGCAATGGAAAGATGCAATGTATTTTGGAAAAACCAATACTCTTAGTAACCGTTCAAAACTTGCAATTGGAGCAGATTTTATCCCAAATCCTAAAGGAAGAAAATATTCTGATAGAGTACATTATCGTGCCGGTTTTAATATGAGCGATTCATATTTTAGTGTAAATGGACAAACTTTACCTAAAAACTACGGACTGTCTTTCGGTATTGGATTGCCATTACGAAACAGTAATACATTACTTAATGCTTCATTTGAATATGGCAGAATAGGAACCATGAGTATATTGAATGAAGATTATTATAAACTTACCTTTAACTTTACGTTTAACGAACATTGGTTCTTTAAACGCAAATTGTAACCGAAAACGGTACTCAAATTCTATAATCCGATTGAAATGAGACCGAAATTCCTTTCATTTACAAAATCAAACGCGTGGAAAACAGCAATCTGCATTGTCTTTTCGGTAATGTTTGTTTATTCATGCAACCACGACAAACCGGATAAAATTGGAGCTGTGAAAGATCGCTCCAAATTGCCACGGCTTCATGCAACCGATATTACAACTGTTATTTCCGATTCAGGTATCACGCGCTACCGGATTTCTGCCCCAAGTTGGGACATTTATGACAGGGCAAGCCAGCCTTACTGGGAATTTCTAAAAGGAATTCACCTGGAGCGTTTTGATCAAAACTTGAAAGTAGATGCGAACATTAAAAGCAAATACGCCAAATTCAATGAAAATGAGCAAACGTGGGAATTGCGCGGAAATGTGAAGGCAATCAATTTACAAGGAGAACTTTTTGAAACTGAGCAACTTTTCTGGAATCAACGTCAGGAAAAGTTTTATTCGGATAGTTTAGTGAAAATCACACAACCAACCCGCATAATTACCGGCATTGGCTTTGAATCGGATCAGACTATGTCAAAATACTCGATCAAACGGCCACAAGGCATTTTTCCAGTCGATGATAAAGACCCCGGCGAAGCTCCGGCTAATACACCTTCAAAACCTGAAACTAAATAGCTGATTGAATCAGAATCAGGTCAATCCGGATTCAAATCTTATCTTTTAAAGTATTTATCCAACAGGTTTTTAGCAGCAATAAATGAACTCAGTTCGTCTGATAAAACCTTCTTTTCACTTTCAACAAGTTGATTCTGAATTTCCGGATTTTGATAGAAATTAGCTTTTAGCTGTTCATTTATGGTTTCGTACATCCAATACCGTGATTGATCATTTCGCTTTACATTAAAATAATTATTCTCTTTTACGAATTTAATGTATTTTTCCACCATTTCCCAAATCTCCGAAATTCCTATATTTTCAATGGAAGAACAAGTAATTGCTTCTGGTGACCAACCGGAATCGTGTGGAGGAAAAAGGTGCAGAGCATTCTGATATTGTGATCGGGCAACATTGGCTTTTTCAACATTGGAACCATCACATTTATTGATGGCAATTCCGTCCGCCATTTCCATGATTCCGCGTTTGATTCCCTGCAACTCGTCACCAGCACCAGCCAGTTGAATAAGCAAAAAGAAATCAACCATGGAATGAACCGAAGTTTCAGATTGTCCAACGCCAACTGTTTCAACAAAAATTGTATCAAATCCGGCAGCTTCACAAAGTATTATACTTTCGCGGGTTTTGCGCGCTACACCTCCTAATGAACCGGCTGAAGGTGAAGGCCGGATAAATGCATTTTTGGCAACAGAGAGTTCTTCCATTCGGGTTTTATCGCCCAGAATACTGCCTTTGGAACGTTCACTGCTTGGATCGATGGCTAATACAGCCAATTTATGACCGTCGCGAACCAGATACATTCCTAATGCTTCAATAAAAGTACTTTTCCCTGCACCGGGAACACCGGTAATGCCCAGTCGAATTGATTTTCCGGCATGTGGCAGGCATTTTTCAATTACTTCCTGAGCAATATGTTGATGTTCAGGCAAAGAACTTTCGACCAACGTAACCGCCTGACTTAACATGGAAATATCACCGCCAAGAATTCCTTCAACAAATTCGTTTGCGGTATATTTGTGTCGTTTTGGAGATGATTTACGGTACGGATTTACCATAGGTGCATTATCAACGCCCTGATTCACTGATAATCCTTTGTAAGCAGGGTCATTTTCCGGATGATTCTTTTTATCGTAATGCATAAAACAATCGTTTCAAACTAAAAGAGCCAAGATTTCACCCGGCCCTTTTGAAAATTTAATTGATATTTTCTTTTTATTTTACTTTCCAGCTTACAATTAAAATAACGAAACTGTTTTCGGGATCGTTGGTTTGTACGGTAAATGATTTTTTGTAATCGCCGGCAACTAATCCTTTGGAATCAACAGTTACAGCAATCTCAGACGATTTTCCACCAGAAACACTTGATTTCTGTGCTTTTACAGTCAATTCTTTATTATTGTTGATTACTCTGCGAATTTCAAGTGAATTCTGACCTTTATTATTCACTTTTAATTTACCCGCTTTCTTAGAATTTACAGTTATAACTCCCAGGTTCACTGTTCTCTCAGGAATCTCAAGAATCGGAGAATTACGTTTTTGATCCAAAGTCAGTTTGCTGAAATCTTCTGTAACATTACTTACAACCAACACTTTAAAGTTTTCAGTTGTATTTTTCACGCCATTTACAGCCATAAAAACATCATTCGAAACCGGACCCCATTGAGCGCATTTTTTAGAATCAAATGTAAATGTGACTTTTCCTTCCTGATTAGGATTCAACGTTTCAGGAGAAACTGTGGCAGTAAGATAAGCCGGCAGGTTTTCAACAGTTGGCTTTATCGGAGCTTTGGATAAATTCTGAATATCCATAACTCTAGTCTGTGTTTTTCCTTTATCCACATTATTCATTTGAATCACTTTGGATTTCAAACCCAAGCCATTCATATTTATAGGATAAGGCGAAGCATCACCTGAAGCTTTAGGAATTACTTCACCATGAATTGTCAATACAAATTGTTCTTCGGAAGCATTGCTGTAAATGGTAATTGTTTTGGTGAAAGCTCCGGGACGACCTGTTGTATTGTAAATTACCGTAATTGAACCTTTTTTGCCCGGTTCAATTGGTTCTTTAGTCCAGGAAGGAGTCGTACAACCGCAAGAAGCCTGCGCCCTGTTAATTACTAAAGGTGCATTTCCTTTATTTACAAATTCAAAAACGTGAGTAATCTTACCATCTTCTTCATTTACTTTTCCGAAATCATACGATTTTTCTTCAAAGGTAATAACTGCTTTCTGGGCCATTGCTGCAAACGACAAAACAAGGCAAGCCAGAATCAAACTGTACTTCTTCATATCTATTTATTTTATTTGTTTATTGAATCAGTTTTGTGATATGCAAAAGTATAAAAAATGTCGTTCATAATTTACAAATTATTGGAATTTCTGTTTAAATTTAGTTAAATGGCTGATTCTTTTCGTTATATCAATCATATTAAGTCCAAAATCGGGAAAATAACAGCACGAAACAACCACCCTAATAACGCGATCAATTGAAAAACAGGTAAAAAATAGTTACCTTTGACGTTCAAAACAGACAAAAGATGAAAGCACATATTCAACAACTTACAGATAAATACAGCAACTACGTGGTGGACTGTTATCATCACCTTCACTCCCACCCCGAACTTTCGTTTCACGAAGTGGAAACGGCCGCATTTATTTGCGATGAATTGACGAAAATGGAAATTCCTTTCCGGGCAGGAATCGGTGGGACCGGTATTTTAGGAAAAATAGAAGGCCGGTATCCATCCAAAAAAGTAATTGCCTTGCGGGCTGATATGGATGCATTACCGGTTTCGGAAGAAGTGGATGTTCCGTGGAAATCGACCGTTGAAAATGTGATGCATGCCTGCGGGCACGATTCGCATGTTTCCTGCCTGTTGGGAGTTGCAAAAATTTTTTCCGACATTAAAAACGAATTCGAAGGTACGATTTTGCTGATATTTCAACCGGGCGAAGAAAAAGCACCGGGTGGTGCCCGTTTAATGCTCGAAGATGGCATTTTTTATGAGCTTGAACCCGAATTAATACTAGCACAACATGCTTCGATTGATTATCCAACCGGAACAATGGGTTTTCTGCCGGGAATGATTATGGCTTCTGCCGATGAAATTCATGTCAAAATCCGCGGAAAAGGTGGTCACGGTGCTTTACCACACTTGTGCAACGATACGGTGCTGGCCGGAGCTCAAACGCTGGTTTCACTGCAACAGGTTCGCAGCCGGCTGTGCCCCCCGCTTACACCCATGGTGCTGACATTCGGCCGGTTTATGGCTAACGGAGCACAAAATATAATTCCCGGCGAAGTTCAACTTTCAGGTACTTTCCGCACAGTTGACGAAAAATGGCGCGGCGAGGCAAAAAAACATATCCGACGAATAATTACCGAAACATGTGCTGCTTATGGTTGTACTGCCGAAATTGATATTCCGGATGGTTATCCATGTGTAGTCAATAATGAAGAAGTAACTTCAAAAGCGCGTGAATTTGCCACAGAATGGGTTGGTGAAGAAAATATCCGGTCGCTGGAAATGCGAATGACCTCGGAAGATTTTGGATTCTTCACGCAAAAATATCCTTGTACATTTTATCGGTATGGAGTAAAAGGAGAAATTAATGCCGATTGCGATGGTTTGCACAGCTCAACCTTCAGAATTGATGAGACTGCATTGAAAACAGGAACCGGCGGTATGGCATGGTTGGCACTCAGGTTTTTGGGAATTGGTTAACCGTTAATTGAAAATTCATCTTTCTCCACATCGTAGTGATACACGGTGGTGTACAATTTTTCCTTAATCAGTTCGAAATGCGAATTGGCAAAATGCGGATCGTTGCTCATAATCAACATAGGCAATAAAAAACCGTCATCTTCATAAGGTGGTTGTGCGTATTTATGGGAGATAACCGAAAATCCGAGCTTTTCATAAAAGCGAATCCGGCGAATGGCATTGGTATTCGATGGTAATTCCACTTCGAGAATAATGGGGAGTTTTGTTTGTTGTTTAAACATCTCCATGGCTTCGGTGCCGATTTTCTGATTTCGCAAAGGCGGAAGTATGGCGAAATGTTCTATATATGAAAACCGATCGAAAGTCCAGTAATTCAGCATGCCCACAAATTTCTCTTCGCGAAGAACCGCCACCGCACTAAACCGTTTTTCATAAGTTAACTCATACTCAAGGCCCGCCCAGTTCCGGCGTTCAGCCGGAGGAAAAGCAAGCGTATACAGATTATACAAATTCGTGAAAAGGGGATTTGTTACGTTCAGTATTTTATGAAAATCAAGCATATTCCAGTTTTTGAAATAAATATTGAGATTTGGAGTATAAAGTGTTTATTATCTTAACAATAAACTTTAAAAAAAGTTCACAATTAACTCGATAATAGTTGGTCGTGTCATTGTTAAGTCGTAAAAAAGCCGTACTTTTGCGCTCAAATTCAACCAATAGAATTTCAAGACAAATTAATATATAAATTAAACAACAAAAGTATGATTTATTCGCACGAAGTAGAACACATGTGTGTTGTGAAAAAAGGTCCGGATCACGGTCCTGCACCCATTCCTGAAGAAGGCAAATGGGTAAAATCGAAAGAAATTAAAGACATTTCAGGGTTGACTCACGGTGTGGGTTGGTGTGCTCCTCAACAGGGTGCCTGTAAACTGACTTTGAATGTAAAAGAAGGTATTATTGAAGAAGCATTGGTTGAAACTATCGGTTGTTCGGGTATGACCCACTCGGCTGCAATGGCTGCCGAAATTCTTACCGGAAAAACCATTCTGGAAGCATTGAATACTGACTTAGTTTGTGATGCTATCAACGTGGCAATGCGTGAATTGTTCCTGCAAATCGTTTACGGACGCACACAATCTGCTTTCTCAGAAGGTGGACTTCCTATTGGTGCGGGACTTGAAGATTTGGGTAAAGGCTTGCGCTCGCAGGTTGGAACTACCTTCGCAACCAACACAAAAGGTGTTCGTTACCTGGAATTAGCCGAAGGTTATATCAGCCGCATGGCACTGGACGAAGACGGAGAAGCTTGTGGATACGAATTCGTACGTGTAGGTCCAATGTTGGACTTAGTAAAAAAAGGAGTAGATGCGAACGAAGCATTGAAAAAATCTACCAGTACGTATGGTCGTTTTGCAAATGCTGCAAAATATATCGATCCCCGTCACGAGTAGTTGACAATTGACAATTGACAATTGACAGTTACAAACCAATTTCCAAATTATCAAATTTACTCATCTTCAAATTAAAAAAATATGTTATTTGAAAGTTACGACCGTCGTATAGACAAAGTCAATGCGGCTCTTAATACATACGGTATCAAAGATATCGACGAAGCCAAAGCAATTTGTGACGCTAAAGGCATCGACCCTTACAAAATTTGTGAATCAATCCAGAATATTGCCTTCGAAAACGCTAAATGGGCTTACGTGGTGGGTTCTGCCATCGCCATTAAAAAAGGTTGTACTGATGCAGCTTCTGCTGCTGAAGCAATCGGCATCGGCTTACAGTCATTCTGTATTCCAGGTTCGGTAGCCGAAGACCGCAAGGTTGGTATCGGTCACGGCAACCTGGCTGCCATGTTGCTTCGCAACGAAACTAAATGTTTTGCTTTCCTTGCCGGACACGAATCGTTTGCAGCTGCCGAAGGTGCCATTGGTATCGCTTTATCGGCTAATAAAGTTCGTAACGAACCTTTACGCGTTATCCTGAACGGATTGGGTAAAGATGCCGCTATGATCATTTCCCGTATCAACGGATTTACCTATGTTCAAACCGACTTCGATTACTACACAGGCGAATTGAAAGTGGTACGTACCAAAGCTTATTCCGACGGCCCACGTGCTGCTGTGAAATGTTACGGTGCCGATGATGTTCGCGAAGGTGTGGCTATTATGCGTGCTGAAGGTGTTGACGTATCGATTACCGGTAACTCAACCAACCCGACCCGTTTCCAACACCCTGTAGCTGGTACATACAAAAAAGAATGTATCGAACAAGGTAAAAAATACTTCTCAGTGGCTTCAGGTGGTGGTACAGGCCGTACGCTTCACCCTGACAACATGGGTGCAGGTCCTGCTTCTTACGGTATGACCGATACTATGGGTCGTATGCACGGTGATGCTCAGTTCGCAGGTTCTTCATCTGTTCCCGCTCACGTGGAAATGATGGGATTCCTGGGTATGGGTAATAACCCAATGGTTGGAGCTACTGTACAAGTGGCTGTGGCTATTGAAATGGCAAAATGACCCCCTGCCCCCTAAAGGGGGTTCAAAGAAAATAGAAACTCCCCGATATGCGAAAGCGTATCGGGGAGTTTCTATTAAACACTAAATTGAATCAAAATGATAAATTTGAATAATATATCAACCAATTTCGGAAATGATTTGTTCTAAACCTGCGATTAGATATTTACGAGTTCAAAACTATAAACTGTCAAAAATTATGTCGTTAAAAAAATTGATTAGCCGGATAGGACAAGGATCCACAAAGGTGAGTAATACGGGTAGC
>CAIYTJ010000075.1 GCA_903929065.1 uncultured Bacteroidales bacterium
ATCAATAAAAAAATACTTACCGTCTGAACTCATAAGATATAAAATATGAAGAAATTACTTTTATTGACATTAGGTCTTGGTCTTGCTTTACAATCTTATTGCAAAGCAGAAAAAAACTTTGAAAAACCGGAAATCAAAAATTACATGATTCGTGCTGCTTACTGGCAGTTGGAAAACCCGCGTCATAATCTTACAGATTGGACAACTGGAGCATTTTATGCCGGTGTTTATGCTGCTTATCAAACCACGCACGACGAAAAGCTTAAGAATGCAATGCTGGATATGGGAGAAAAGAATCAATGGAAGCTTGGTCCCGATTTAAAATTTGCTGATGACCAGGCCATTGCTCAGACTTATGTTGATTTGTACCGGATGACGAAGGATAAAAAGATGATTGAACCATTTATCAACCGGATGAATGAGTATAAAAAAACTCCTTACGTTACTTCCGAAAAGAAATGCATTACCTGGTGGTGGTGCGATGCGTTGTTTATGGCGCCTCCGGCATTTGTAAAACTCGGAGCTGCACTGAACGATCCGACTTATTTTTCACTGACAGATTCGCTTTTTCATGAAACCTGTAATTTGCTTTACAGTAAAGATGATCATTTGTTCTATCGGGATAATTCTTTCTTTGCCAAAAGGGAGAAAAACGGTCAGAAAGTTTTCTGGTCACGTGGAAATGGTTGGGTAATGGGCGGCTTGGCATTGGTTTTAAATGAATTGCCTAAGAACTATAAACAGCGACCATTTTACGAAAATCTGTTTAAAGAAATGGCACAAAAAATTGCATCGCTTCAACAAACAGATGGATTATGGAGAGCCAGTTTGCTCGATCCTGAATCTTATCCCGGTGGTGAAGCCAGCGGTTCAGGATTTTATACCTATGCATTGGCATGGGGCATTAATAATGGTTTGTTGAATAAAACAGAATATCTGCCGGTGGTAAAGAAAGCATGGCTGGGATTATGTACATTGATTCAACCGGATGGACGTGTTGGTTGGGTACAACAAATCGGAGCCGATCCTCAACTGAATTTCTCAGCTAATGTAACCGAAGTATATGGAACCGGAGCGTTTTTGCTGGCAGGAAGTGAAGTGATAAAGTTGAATATTAAATAAATTTCAGGAACTGAAATGTTTTTATGACAACAGGCACGCCATAGCAATGCTGTAGAATTTGGATTGCGTGCTTTCGCTTCGTGAAGTCAATACCACCGGATGATCCGTTCCCTGCAGTAAACCGCCCATTTGAGCACCGGCAAACAGCGCTAATCCTTTGTAAAATGTATTGGCACATTCAAAGTTTGGGAAAATAAGAATATCGGCATCACCAAGTACCGGTGTTTGTACATTTTTAATGCTTCCACGTTCTTTATCAAGTGCCAGAAAAATATCGAGCGGTCCATCCATAATCACATCACCGAATTCACCTTCGCGCCACATTTGCATAATATCCAGATAGTCCTGCATATAGTGAATCTTCGGATTGGCAACTTCAGTGGCATGAATCAGCGCCACTTTTGGTTTTGAAATGCCAAATTTATACGCTGTTTCAATAGCATATTTAATCATGGCAGTTCGTTGAATAAGATTGGGCGACGGAATCACCACCGGATCGGTAAAGAAAATCAGTTTATGATGATTTGGAATTTCCATGGCCGCATTATACGAAAGCACTTTGCCCGGTTGCAATATTCCCTTTTCTTTATCCAGAATGGCGCGCAATAACACGTCGGTATTCACCAGCCCTTTCATAAGTATATCAGCTTCGCCCGATTTTACCATTCTTACCGCTTCAAGAGCCGTTAGATCAACCTCAGGTACGTCAATAATATGAATAAAAGGAGATGGGTTGTGTTCAAAAAGGCGTGGTGATTCGATGGATGCCACATCGCCAATTAAAAATGCTTCGATAATTCCCAAATCAACTGCTTGAAAAACAGCATCGAGTGTGTGCGAATCAACGGCATTTGCCACTGCCATACGTTTACGGCAATTTATGCTGGTAAGATGCGCTGTTAGTTCGGCAAACGATGATATTGATTCCATTTATGAGTTTTGGATGGATATACTGCACAAATGTAGAAATAATATTTTAGTATTACAAGTAACTTTAACCATTCGAAGGTGATATTTAAATAATTGTTTTCCAGGTTATTAAACTACAAAATCAGAAAGCATATACAACGCTTTCTGATTTTAGTTTTTTCTCCCCGAAACAAATATATTATCAATTATTTGTTGGCTTCTGATTTCAGATTGTAAGAATTCTGCCGGAATGAAATTATGTGGAAACTATGAATAATAAGAAAAAATATTTTTAATCTCTCCTGAAATAATAACTTTCTGTTTCATCAATCAACCTCGCCTTTCAAAATTCTAATTATTGTGCAAACCTAAGAGCGTGTGTTAGGTGGTCGTTTTTTTCTTTTTATGTCAAATTAGCAATTATAGAGATTATCCCAACAGTCAAAATAATGAGAGTTATACCGTAAGCACCGTCCCAAAAGGAAGACTCTCTTTCGATTATAGGCTCTCTGGATATTCCGGAGCATACTGACCCCTTAAAACGGAA
>CAIYTJ010000076.1 GCA_903929065.1 uncultured Bacteroidales bacterium
GTTTGCCGCAACTGAAGATGAAGATCGTATAATTTGATCACTAAAAGTCCAACCAACACGATTATTAGGGAGCTTCTCAGCTAACTTAATTACTTCCAAAGCAAATTTCTTTGTTCTGTTTTGTAAATCTGTAGAATTCATCTTTATTCTTCTTTTGATATTGAGAGTAGTTAATAGCAAATTTAGTAAGAACCAATCATAAATCTAAAATCATAAATCATAAATTACAAATCATCATTCGAAAAAAAGTCCTCGTCCATAAAAGTTGGTTCAGTGAAATCGTCCAGTTCGCGGCGTTCTTTTTTGGTTGGCCGTCCGGTTCCGCGGTCGCGTCCGGTTTGTCCGGCAAGTTTGCCGAGTTCAATCAGTTCAAGTTGGTCGGGTGTGGTAACATTTTCCATAAATCCAGCAACAAGCTTTGCATTCATGCGGTTTTCCGATAATGCCAGCACTTTAAACGAAAACAGGATGGGATTTCGTTTGATGCTAACCACATCGCCTACTTTTACGTTTCGGGATGGTTTTACCTGTACATTTTGAATAACGACCTTGCCCTTTTTGCAGGCTTCAGCAGCCAATGTTCGGGTTTTGAATAACCTTACCGCCCATAACCATTTATCAATTCGTACTTCGGTTTTCATTTCCCATTAAATTGTGTCATGGTGAGTTCAAGGCCGGCTAAACAGAAACTTCTGATTATGTCAATACAAATTTCAGCGCGTTGGGGAATAGCTGAAGCTTGTTCGGCAGTCCATTTTCCCAAAACATATTCAACCTGACGTCCTTTTGAAAAATCACTTCCGATACCAAACCGCAAACGGGCATAGTTGCTGTGGCCGAGAATTTCCTGAATGTTTTTCAACCCGTTGTGTCCGGCATCCGAACCTTTTGGTTTCAATCGCAACGTTCCGAAAGGCAAAGCTATATCATCAACTACAACCAAAACGTTTTCAATTTCGATTTTTTCTTTAGTCATCCAGTACCGCAAAGCGTTTCCGCTCAGGTTCATAAATGTGGCAGGTTTGAGCAAAACCATCGTTCTGCCCTTTAGCTTTACTTCGCAAGTGGCACCGTAACGGTTTTCCGCAAAAAAAACATTGGACGCCTTAGCAAAAGCGTCCAATATTGTAAAACCTATGTTGTGGCGGGTGTCCTGGTACTCGTTACCGATATTGCCCAATCCGACAATTAAGTACTTCATAACTTAGTTGATAGTTATTAGTTGATAGTTGACAGTTAAAGAAAATGAATTGTCAACTGTGAATTGTCAACTGTGAACTAATGAAATTATTTTCCAGAAGTAGCAGCAGCACCGCGGGCAGCTCTTGTCAATTTAACCTGAGCAACAACTGCATTCTTAGCATTAAGAATTTCCAAATTTGCAACAGATACTTTTGCAACCTGAATTGATTTACCTAATCCTAATTCAGTTACATCAATTACGATATTTTCAGGAATTTGACTGTATAAACCTTTCACTTTCAATTTACGCATTTCCAACGCCAATTTACCCCCTGCTTTAACACCTTCAGCAAGACCTTCAAGTTTAACAGGAAGTTCAACGATAACTGGTTTGTCGTCAGTTAATTGTAAGAAGTCAATGTGTAAAACTTTGTCGCTTACAGGGTGAAATTGCAATGCTTTCATGATAGATTTTGTTATTTTTCCACCAATTTCAAGATTTACAACAAATACTTCAGGGCTATAAACCAATTTACGAACATCACTTACAGTTGCAGTAAAATGAATGTTTTCTTTTCCACCATACAATACGCAAGGTATGTTGTCACCAACTCTTTCAGCTTTTGATGCTTTTTTTCCAAGGTCAGTACGAACTGCGCCTTTTAATTCAAATGTTTTCATTTAATAATTTTTTGTGTTACTCAAAATTTAAGCGTTTTATTTTTAAGTGATTAGTCGCTTAATTTCCCATCACACTTTCTTTTTCAAAAAAGTGGTACAAAAGTAGTGCTTTTTTTGTTAATCTGCAAGAGTATCAGCAAATTATTCTACACTTACAAACTGCCTGAAAGTGGTTAAAACTAATTCTACTTTCAATGGCGTTTAGATAAGCACACGGATTACACGGAGTGAACGGATTATAATAATATTGCCTGCGATTTAATTCGCTAAATAATAGGCGTTCAATAATGTAACTATTTTTTTTGTAAAGTGTATTCCGTAAATCCGTGTATTCA
>CAIYTJ010000077.1 GCA_903929065.1 uncultured Bacteroidales bacterium
GATCAGGTGCTTCGCAATTCGCCGAAAAATGCTACGGCCTTATCATTTAAAGGTTCTTTTATGGGATTTGAAATCGGTATCTGTAAATATAAAGCAATGTTTTTAAGCTCTGAAAGTAAAAATTACATTAATCATGCATTGAAAATAGACCCTGAAAATGTTCAGGCGCTTATTGACAAAGGAAATATTTTGTATTATGCGCCACAAATATTAGGAGGTGACAAGAAAGAAGCATTGGTTTATTTCCTCAAAGGAGCCCGAATACTCGAAAAAAACAAAGATACAGACCAGAACTGGGTGTATCTCAATTTGCTTTCAATCATAGCAAGTGCCTACGAGAAGACCGATAAACTGGTAGAAGCAAAACAGGTTTATGAAAAAATCCTGTTGAACGAGCCTGATCTTGTGTGGGTGAAGAATGATCTTTATCCAAATCTGCTCGCAAAAATCAAAACTTAGACCGGATCTACGTCTAAATTTACCAATAAAGCCTTGAATTTTGGTTCGGCAATAACCTGATTGGTTATCTGCCTGAGGATAGTTTTTGCTTTTTCGGCGGAAGCTTCGACTTCAAACTTCAGTAAAATATGTTTAATATACAGGTTTTGGACACGCGAAACAGCCGGAACATTCGGACCAAGAACGCGACTTCCAAACACGGCCCGCAAATCAACTGCCATTTTACCGGAAGCCTGATTCAAAACATTCGGGTCACGATGGCGGAGAACAATCTGAATAATACGGAAATACGGCGGATACCGGAAAAGCTTCCGTTCGTCGCATTGAGTGGCGTACATTTCCTTGTAATCGTTCCGGATAACCTGACTGATAATAGGATGTCCAGTGGTGGAAGTTTGCAAAATCACCGTTCCCCGCTTGTTTTTCCTTCCGGCACGACCACTCACCTGTGCCATAAGCTGGTATGCACGCTCATGAGCACGGAAATCAGGAAAATTGAGCATATTGTCGGCATTCAGAATTCCAACCAGTGAAACCCGCTCAAAATCCAATCCTTTTGTCACCATTTGAGTGCCAATGAGAATATCCACTTTATGCTGTTCGAAATCAGTAATCAGTTTTTCATATGACTTTTTAGAACGGGTTGTATCCAAATCCATTCGGGAAACACGTGCATCGGGGAAAATGATTTTAATTTCATCTTCAATTTTTTCAGTACCAAAACCTTTGGTAGAAAGACTTCCGGGTGTTCCGCAAGCCGGACAGATATTTGGAATCGGCTCCGAATATCCACAATAATGGCACGTCAGCGTATTAAAAACCTTGTGAACCGTCAGGCTTACATCGCAATTTTTACACCGCGGCACATGAGCACATGTTTTACATTCTATATAAGGTGCATAACCCCGGCGGTTTTGAAAAAGAATAACCTGTTCGCAATTTCCGAGTGCTTTACTAATCTTTTCGAGCAATAATGGTGTAAAGTGGCTTTCCATCTGCTTTTTCCGGTAAGCTTCTTTGGTGTCGACCACCAGAATTTCCGGCATTTCCATTTCCTCGTGCCGGTTGTTCAGTTCCACCAACCCGAATTTGCCGTTTTGAGCATTAAAATATGTTTCGATGGATGGCGTGGCTGTGCCGAGCAAGGTTTTTGCACCGTGCATCGAAGCCAGTACGATGGCTGCATTACGGGCATGGTAGCGGGGCGATGGGTCGTATTGCTTGTAACTCGACTCGTGTTCTTCGTCGACAATAATTAATCCCAACTGGCGAAAAGGAAGAAAAATGGACGAGCGGACGCCGATAATCACATCGTAACTTTTATCGTTCAGCACATTGTTCCAGATTTCAACACGTTCGGCATCCGAAAATTTGGAATGATATACGCCAAGCCGTTTCCCAAAAACCCGTTTCAGGCGGGAAGTCAGCTGTGTGGTCAGTGCAATTTCGGGCACGAGGTAAAGAACCTGTTTCCCTTCGGCAAGTGCTTTATTGATTAAATGAATATACAGTTCGGTTTTACCGCTGGACGTTACGCCATGCAGCAGCACCACCTGTTTTTCGATAAATTGTTTTTCTATTTCACGATAAGCCGTTTCCTGAAATTCGTTCAAAGGATGAACTTCGGATAGTTGAACTTCGGACACATCGAGCCGCCCGATTTCTTTCAGATAGCTTTCCAATACTCCCCGTTCAATCAAACCGGCTAATGCAGCAGCCGATGCGCCCGATTTATCGAGCAATTCTTTTTTGGAAACCTCGCGATGTTTACTCGGAATCAGGCATTTCGATAAATCGATATACAACATGAGTATCTCCAACTGTTTTTTGGCACGGCCCAATTCGACGAAAATCTTCCTCAAATTCTCTTCCTGCGATGCCTCGGCAGTAAGCCGGACGAATGTTTCGGTTTTGGTTCGGAACTTTTCGGTGAGTTCTTCGTTGACTTCCACTGCTCCTTTTTCAAGCAATTGCTTGATGGTGGGCATCACATCACGCATTTCGGTAACCTTATTCAGCTCATTTATGGTCACTGGTTTGCCTTCTGAGAGGGCATCCAATACCTTTTGTTCCTTATCCGTCAACAGTTTTTCTGCTTCAAAATCAGGATTTATGCACACGCGCGTCTCGCTTTCCAGCTTCAATCCCGCGGGAACAGCCGACTGGTACACATCGCCCAGAAAAGCCTGATAATATGATGAAATCCATTCCCAAAATTTAAATTGCGGCCGGCGAAGAATCGGCTCGTTATCGAGGAGACAGATAATTTCTCTGGCCTCGTACACCGTGGGCATCACCGTGTGAACGAGATACACCACCGCCGTGTACATTTTCTTTTTGCCAAACGGCACCACCACCCGCATGCCAATGCGCACTGCATCCGCCCATTCTTCGGGCACAGAATAGGTAAAAGTGTTTGCCAATGGCAACGGAAGTATGACGTCGACGTATTTCATTTGTTTCACAAAGGTAACAAAGAATTGAGAAATGACAATTAGTTAACGATGGAAAGAAGAGGAATGTTGAGTGAAGGATGAAGATTAATGAAAAATGGAAAAATCGAGTATATTTGCAGTATAAAAATCTTATTCGAAACATATAAAACTAATTGTTGGGGTCATTTTATTTCATACAGCATGAAACGGTATTTCTTACTTTCAATTCTCACTATCTGTCTTTCGTCGATAAAAACGATTGCTGAAGTGCCGCAGAAATGCCAACTCTGGCAATGGAATATCACCCTTTCACTGACTGATAATGCCTGGAAGAATTACGATGTTTCGCCTTATTTGTGGATTCCGCCAACGTGTACAAAAATCAATGCGGTGATGATTGCCAGTACCGCAACTATTGAACAATCCATCGTGGAAGATCCTGCCATTAGGGCGGTTTGCCGGAAATACAATATAGCCATCGTTTGGTCGGATACACAGTTTTATCACGATGAACAGACCGGATTGAAACAAATTCAGGATATTCTCGGAGGTTTTGCGGAAGTTTCCGGTTACGACGAACTTAAAACCGTTCCCTGGATTCCTGTAGGGCATTCGGCAACGTTGAAAATGATCCGCGATATGGCGAAAGCAAAAATGGAAAACCTGGCGTTTATGATTATGAACAAAAACAACAATAACTTCGGGTACAGTCCTGCCGTTCCGGTGCTCACAACCTACGGTGAATTTGTGGAATGGGATAGTTATAATGTGGATTTGAAAGCACCTGCGGGAAAAGACAAAGCATACACGAATGTAATCAAGGCACGTGAAACGGAATTGCCGGTTTCTTATTACTTCGATCCAAATTCCGGACATTTTGATTGCAGCAAACCGTTGATGACAAATATAGCGCGCTGGATGAACGCTGTTTGTGTGTTGCGTTTTGATCCCTCTGGAAAGCTGAAAAACATTGACCAAGCAAAAGGATGGATTTGCCAGCCGCCCGTTCCGGGATTTGTCGGTATTTCTCCAAAGCGATACGCCGACGCCACAGCCTCCGAACGAACCAACGCCTGGTATCCGACGTACGAAACTGCTTTGGCGGCTTACAACGCAGCAAATGTATCCATGACCCGAACTGCACAACTGGCAGGCTTTGCCGATTCAACCGGAAACTATGAAACAGGCTGGTGGCGGGCGATTATGTATGCAGTTCCGTACAGGCTGAACGATAATGGAACGCTTTCCATTAATTCCACTCCCTATTACAAAATGCCACAGGGTCAATATGCCAATAAATTTACCGACGATAAAACGAGCGCCGATGCCGGAAAACGCTATTCTTTTTTCAACAAAGAAGATGTGTTTACCAATTCCGGTAATCCGCTGGATGTGGAAGTGATGTGCGGCAATTTAATCAAGGTGGATAACCGGACGTTCGAATATGTCCCACGCTTTAACTCGCCAAATTACCTGGTGGTTCGTGAAGCAGGGAATAAACAGTTTCGCAATTCGGTTCAGCCGGGAAGAGTGGCGTTTCAGGATATTACCACAGGCAAAGAGAATGTGATTACCTTCCCGGTCATTCCAAACTTGAATCTAAAACACCTGACTCCCATTACACTCCATGCAACCACATCATCGGGGCTGAAAGTAAAATATGTGGTCAAAAGCGGTGCGGCACGCATCGACGAGCATAACCGGCTACTCATTGAGCCAGACAGCATTCCGTCCCGAACCAAGTTTCCTTACACCATTACTGTTACCGCCTATCAGTTGGGTTCTGCCCGGCAGGGTGTTCAAACGGCAAAAACGGTTACAAGGTTGGTTGAGATTAGAAAATAAAAGATGAAGTATTTCGAACAACTTGTTTTTATCAACATATAGTTGCATATGCTTTCCCGAGAGTTTCTGCAATCATCATACAGTTATATGATAATTCTTAAAGTCCTCCTCTTTATATTTTACATAATCAGCTCTGAAATTCTACTAACAGACAATTAATTCTTCACTAAATAATGTATTATATTTAGACCAATATTTAAAACACCTAGTACAATAGGTACCCACCAGTATTTTTTTGCACTTCCGAGGTTAAGAAAATCATAGTTTTTCATCATGAATCCTACAATTATCAACAATATTGGCATTATATACCCTGCTAATTCTTGACTCATAGCAATATTAAATTAAATAATCCACCTAAAATAAAAAGAATCCCGATTGCTATATTTGAAATAGTTCTGGCTGAATAATATGAATCGTACTTTCTGTCATTTATTTTTATTTCCTTCTTCTTCGTGTCCATTTCCGATATTATAAGAACTATGCCTATCACGATTAAGAATATACCAGTAGATAATTTATTCATTTCGTTTCATTTTATCATAATTAAATGCTTTGTTTGCTTATTGACATTTATTGTTCTATATCATTAACTCTACAAATATAATTATTTCGGTTGAATTGCATATAATTAAATAAAAAAAAGACACAATCGCTGGTGTCTTTTTCTATCCTTTGAAAAAACGAATTGCTTACGAGAAGAACATTCCTCCGTTGATATCGATATTGGTACCGGTCAGGTAATCGGAATCGGCACAGGCCAGGAACAACACTAAATCAGCAATATCGCCGGCATCACCTTCGCGGCGAAGTGGATATACACCTTTCATGCGTTCACGGTTTTCTGGGGTGTTGAAGCGGTCGTGGAACGAAGTGGCAATAGTTCCCGGTGCCAATGCATTCACGCGGATTCCCTGCGGTCCGAGTTCTTTGGCCATTGAGCGGGTGAAAGTCATCACGGCTCCTTTAGCAGTAGCATAAAGCGATGCTCCCGGTCCGCCGCCATCGCGGGCTGCCAACGACGAAAAGTTTACGATAGCTGAGCCGGCCGGCATAAACGGAACTGCTTCGCGGGTACAAAGCCAGCAGCTTTTCATGTTCACATCCATCAAAAAGTTATACCACGCTTCGTCCTGTTCGGTAATGAGTTTACGTCCTACCAAACCGCCAACCACATTGGCCAACACGTGAATTTCATTTCCAAAAGCCTTTACCGTTTCTGCAAATAATCGTTTTGCATCGGCTTCATTGGTCATATCACCCTGTACAATGATTCCTTCCGAACCAAGTTCCTGAACCATCTTCAATGTTTCCTGTGCATCTTCAGGATTATCGAAATAATTGATGACTACCTTTGCTCCTTCCGAAGCGAGTTTCAACGAAATGGCACGTCCTAAATCGCGTGCTCCGCCAGTTACAACGGCTACTTTTCCTTCTAATTTCATAATTTTATTTACTATTTATTCATTTACTATTTGTTTCTCATCAACTTTCAATTACCTAAAATGGTAATTGGTCAATGATAAAATGGTCAATTATTTTATTTGTTCTATTTTCCCTGCCGTCAGATAAATGGAAGCCAGTGATAACGGTACCAGTGCTGCCAATAACCCGAAAAGCAACGGCCAGCTTTCGATTTTTCCGGCAAAAAGAATAGCCAGAATAGTGCCTAATACGGCAGCAGCCCCGCCTAATCCGGCCAGTGACCCGACAGATTTCCCGCAATGCAAATCGCTAGGCAATGTTTGAATGTTGACAATGGTAAACTGGAAACCTCCCAGCACAAAAGCCATTAGAATAACCGCTAACACAGCATTTGCCGCCATTACCGAAGCAATGATAGCCGGAATCATAATCAGTCCGCCGGTAAGCATGGCCGTTTTACGGGCTTTGTCCACCGTGGCACCTTTGCGGATTAAATAACCAGAGAACCAGCCGCCTGCCAATCCGCCAAGCATGGCTCCCACGTAAGGAATCCACGCCGAAAAAGCAAGTTCTTTTATATTCAGTTTGAATTCTTCCACCAGATACATAGGTAAAAACGTGACGAACATCCACCAGATTGGGTCGAGAAAGAAGCGTCCCAGAATAACCGAATAGTTTTTCCGGTTCGAGAGCAGTTCGCCCCAACTTTTGGCGCGGTCGTTTGTCATGGTAGCTTCCGGCTGTCCGCTCAGAATATATTCACGTTCCTCTTCGGTAATCCACTTGTGTTCCTTCGGTCCTTTTTTATTGATAATAAGCCATGGAATAAGCCATGAAATACCCAGACAACCAACTACCACGAACGTCATGCGCCAACCCAGCGAAATGTAAAGCATCAGGATAATAATCGGTGCCAGAATGGAACCAATGGATGCCGCCGCACCAAAAAGTCCCTGCGCGAAAGCGCGTTCTTTTTGAGGAAACCATTCGGCATTGCTTTTGGTAGTTCCCGGCCACGGACCGGCTTCGCCCAATCCCAACATCATTCGAAAACCGGTAAGCGTAACTTTTCCCTGTGCCAGCGAAGTCAGTGCATCAGCCGTTCCCCAGAGTAAAACTGAGGTGAAGAAACCACGGCGCGTACCGATTTTGTCGTACAGTTTTCCCGAGAAAAGCTGACTGAAACCATAGGCAATCATAAAGAAAATGGTGATTTCTCCCAATAAATCCTTGGCTTGCTGTGCCGCTACCTTTGGCGAAGCTTTCGAATCGACAATACCTAAATCGTAGGCAATTCCCTGACGGTTTACCACAATCTTTCCATTGTTTTTGAAGGAAACATATTCCGCTTTTTGCGTAATAACATCGCCTTTTTTGGATACCAGCTTGTAAGCATTTTCCAGTTTCAGGAATTCAGCCTGATTTTCCGTTCCGGCATTATCACACTTTTCGACCAGTTTGTATTCAATGTTGGCCACCCACATGTAATTGAGTGTTCCGCGGTCGAGGTAATTGATAATGGTGATGAGCATGATCATCCCGATTATCCACCAGCGTAATCCTTTTATTTTCATATTATTTCAATAAAAAATCCTGTCGTGATGGACTGAAAGTATCTATCAGAATACCATCTTCCAAACAAACAGCACCGTGTGATATAATTGGTTCAATATAGAAAGCATCTCCTGCCATTAATTCTTTTTTTTCGCCATTAATTTCAACTTCAAATTTACCACTGACAAC
>CAIYTJ010000078.1 GCA_903929065.1 uncultured Bacteroidales bacterium
CCCTTTGCTGGATAAAACTGAAAACAGCATTACCTATGTAGGAAATGATTTGAAAGAAAAAAATCTTTGGCTCGGCAAAGTGGTATTTGAATAAAAATTGATTAAAATAAATTATAAACTTAATTAAAAGAATTATTATGAAACACCAGTTATTTCTAGTGAGTATTTTTGTCTTGAGTTTTCTATCAGCTTGTACCGGAAATACGCCATCGTTGAAATTACCGACAGAACCTGAAGCACTTATTGCTTATGATAACAGCAGTGGCGGAATTGTAAAAGGAATTCTTGTCGGTTCTACCGGAAATTTCAAATTTAATTTGAAGAATGGCAGCGATAGCGTATATTGCAAAATTACTTTCGATGGTCAGACAGGGATGCTACTCCCGACAACATCAATGGCTTCCTGGACTCCCGGACAAGCTTTTGCCGCCACATTCACAGGAATAGTAGGTGGTGTAACGGTAAATGTTTATTTTAAGTGTAATGCCGATGGGACTTCTCCTTCTGCTACTTTTACAATTCCAAATCACACCATTGTAGTAAGTATTTATAAAGAAACATCAACGGTTTTGGTGAAAGGATACGAGGGAACTTACACAACCTATACAGTAAGCTCGGGAGCAGTTTATGATAAAGGAACGTTTAATTTTATTGAATGTAACGGTAAAGTTTACGGAACCCATTCGTCCATAACTTTTGCTTCCGACCCGAGATATACTGGTCCCGCTGCTTTTTCAGCAACTGTTTCAAACGGGAAACTTATTGTTGATGGAGATACAAAAAGCTTTGATATTACTGAAACTTCTTTGTCAGGCTCATCACTGAGTACGGATGGAACAGAAAGAACGACTATTAGCGGCACAAGAACTTTATAATCATTTAAAAATCTGATGAATTAATTTTCTCTTGTTTACATTTTCTGAAACGCATTCAAAGAACAAATTGGATCGTGATTTATAAGGTTGTCATACGGCAACCTTATTTTTGTCATAATTTTTAATGTAATCCGAAGGTAGTTTTCCTGTTTGTTTTTTGAAAGCCTTGTAGAAACTGGTTCGATTATTAAAACCACATTCGTAAGAGATTGCTTCAATGGTCAGGTTCCTTTTGTCAACATTTTCAAGCAGTTCAATTGCTGTTTTTACCCTTAATGAATTAATGTATTCTGGGAAAGAACAGTTCAACTTGCTGTTAATGACCATAGAAACAATATTAGAAGAAATGTTGAGATTTTTCGCCATTTCACTCAGGGTGAAATCGGTTTGTAAATAAGGGTTTTCACATTCTATATATTTAATAATACGCTCACGAATTTCATCTGATTTGTCGCCATCAATTTTGATAGCAGCGTATTTAGTCACGTTTTCAGTAGCGGAATTACTTTCAAATAGTGATTGAATTGAAAAAGTCATTCTAAAGAAAACGTACAAGAAGAATATTTGCCCGAAAATGGGCATATAAAGAATAATATACCTTACATCAAACTTAAACATAAAAGGTACAAATGCCATCAATTGCAGAACAAGCATAACCCACAGAATTTCCTTTATTCTGGTTTTTTGGAGTTTTGTAGTGTTGAATCTGATTTTTTTTGAATACTCCTGCCTCAGTAAAAACACATTTGAAAGTATAGTATACAGGCAAATGATGGCATTATAGAACATTCCAAAGATTGTCATTTGACCTGTCTCAGCCATTTGAATAGTTTTATTTCCCCATAGAGGTTCAATGATGGTAAGAATAAAAAACGGAAAATAAAGATACGCGGGAATAAATAACCTCCAATCAAATGTTATAGTTTTTCGATAACTGTTTCTCAGACTATTTGTAAATGAAATTAAATATCCTCCCCATACAACATTTAAAACAAGTCCCAAATGATATAAAATAATAGAACCTTTTCCAATGTAAATAAATACATTATCGAGAATGGCTGCAGCCGCTGCAAAAAACATCCAGCCCAGCCAGAAATTAGAAGGTCGTTGTTTTGATTTAAACCAACTTAAAATGGCTAATAATGAAAGATCAAAAATGGCAGAACCGGAGATAAGAACAACTATTTTTTCATTCATATTACAACTGCTATTAAGAATGTATTATTGTTATGAATTCTTTATTTTGTGCAAACATAGTAAAATAAAATTAATTAATTACAATAAAACAATAATTGCTTGAAATTTTTATAACTTCACACAATAAAAAGCCTCGTAATCTGCTGATTACGAGGCTTGTACCCAGAGCCGGGATCGAACCGGCATGGAAGTGAATCCACTGGTGTTTGAGACCAGCGCGTCTACCAATTCCGCCATCTGGGCAATTGTGAGGTGCAAAAGTAACTAATTTTTTGGAAACTGCAAACTATTCAATTGTTTAATTTTCAATTTTCAATTTTCAATTTTCAAGTATTTTACTATCAGCAAATTAGTTGTCTGTGTTATTGTATTTTTTTGCAACAAAATCATTGCGTTTGCCAGCAAAAATGTCATACCGGCAATACCAGCAATCAAGCGAACCATTCAACAATCGTATACGTTCAGAAGGTTTAAGTCCGATTTTATCTAAACATTCTTCGTGCGAACTGATTACCCAAACGGTACTTCCGGCAAATTTATGCTTCACAGTAGTACCTAAAGCAGCATAAAGCCCATAAATATCATCCGAAGTAATACGTTCACCGTAAGGCGGATTGGTGACAATCATACAGTTTTCGGCTGGTGCTTCCAGTTTTTGAACCGGCATAACTTGTAGTTCAATATGTTTTCCTAATCCGGTGCTTTTTACGTTTTGTTCGGCAATTTTAATAGCGCGTGGTGAATTATCCGAGCCAAAGATCTTGAAATTGAACGGACGTTCGCCGGAATCATCATTGTACAAGGTATCAAAAAGTTCCTGATCGAAATCTTTCCATTTTTCAAAAGCAAAAGACGAACGGTAAATTCCGGGTGGAATATTCAATGCGATCAACGCCGCTTCAATCAATAAAGTACCTGAACCACACATGGGATCAACAAAGTTCGATTGACCTTTCCAGTCAGCCATCAACAACATGCCGGCTGCCAGTGCTTCATTAAGCGGTGCTTCGGTTTGTGCCACCCGGTAACCACGTTTGTGTAGTGATTCGCCTGAACTGTCGAGCGAAAGCGTGCATTTTTGTTCGGCAATATGAATGTTGATTAATATTTGTGCTCCATCTAACCGAACAGAAGGACGTCGTTCCATTTTTTCCATAAACCAGTCGGCAATGGCATCTTTCACGCGGTAAGCCACAAATTTTGAATGACGAAATGCTTCTGAGAAAACGGTGGAATCTATTGCAAAAGTGCTGTCAACATCCATATAGTCTGACCAGTTTATTTTCTTAATCTGATCGTAAACTTCGTCCGGATTCGACGCATCGAATGTCATTATGGGTTTAAGAATGCGCGAAGCAGTTCGGCTACCCAAATTTACTTTGTACATCAGGGCTTTATCGCCGGTAAAACTTACTGCCCTTCGTTGCAGTTGGACATTATTGGCTCCCATATTTACCAGTTCTGTAGCCAATACTTCTTCCAACCCGCGAAAGGTCTTCGCAATCATTTCAAATTCCATATAATTTTTTATTTACTCATTTTTTTATTTTGTGCAAGTTTTGCACCCGGTGGAACGTCTGCATCAACCCAAAGGTTTCCACCGATTACCGCACCATCACCTACTTTTATTGCTCCCAAAATGGTGGAATTAGAATAAATGATAACGTTATTTCCAATTTTCGGATGGCGGTCAATGCCCTTTATCGGATTTCCATCCTCGTCCAATGGAAAACTGCGGGCACCAAGCGTAACTCCCTGATACATTTTTACATTATTTCCAATCACGGCAGTTTCGCCAATTACAACACCGGTTCCGTGGTCTATTGTAAAATATTCGCCAATCGTTGCTCCTGGATGAATATCAATACCGGTTTCGGAGTGCGCCATTTCTGTAATAATTCGAGGAATTAGGGGAACTTCGAGTTTCAGTAAAGCATTGGCAATTCGGTAATTGCTGATAGCCCGAATGCTTGGATAACAAAATATCACTTCCCCAAAACTTTTTGCAGCCGGATCGCCATTGTATGCCGCAATTACGTCGGTATGTAGTTTCTCCCTAATTTCAGGAAGTAAGGTTATAAATATTAAAGCTTTTTCAGTGGCTTGCTCTTCTACAATTTTCATATCGTGAGGTTCGCCATTAAAACTAAAGCAAATACCTGCTTTTATTTGTTGGAGTAAGAGTGAATGTAAATGATCAACATTGGCACCAATATGATATTCCATGCTTTGTTCGTTTACTTCAGGATCGCCAAAGTAACCGGGAAATAAAATAGAGCGCGCAGTTAGTACTGCTTCTTTTAAAATATCAGTTGATGGCATGGAGTCTTTAGCTCCACATTCATGGCAAATATCCCTAAAACCTTCTGGTTGAGAAAGTTTCTTTATTGTATCTAAAAATTCAGTAGTCATTATTTGATAAAATGAATTTATTCGGTTTTAATGCATGAATGGCATTTACAAATCGCACATTTCCAATGCCATTAATAATGAAAAAAGATTTTCCGATTTGTTCAATTTCTCGTTTGTACCAATCGAAAAAATAATCCCGGTCGTCACCGTGTTCACGAACCGGATCGGCTTCCCAGGGTAAGTCGGGTGCACAAAGCAGATATAAATCAAAGAAACCGGTCTTTAATCTTTCGGTCAGAAATTCCGGAACTTTTCCGAAACGGTATTCAAACCATACCTTTGTGATAATCAAATCGGTATCAAAAAATACAAATTGCTCACTGGTTGAAAGGTTTTCGTAAAACTTTTCTTCTTCAATTTGTTTTAAAGCGATATTGCAAACATCCTCGTAAGTGTATGGAACTTTCAGCTTTTCAACATATTCCCTGGCATATTCCGGAACCCATGGTGAATTAAAATGTTCGGCCAATTGACGGGCTAATTCAGTTTTCCCGGTGGACTCAGGCCCAATTATAGCAACTTTAAACATCAATTAGCAAACAAGTTAACGAGTAAACAAGTATAAAATAGACTTTAGTTCTGCGACTTTCGACCTAAGACTTTTTGATTATCTTTGTCAGAAAATAAAAATATGCGCAAATTTACGACTTTTATTCTGCTTTGGAGTACGTTTTCAGTTTTAAGTACACAACTTTCAGCCCAAAACACTGATATAAATATTTTACGAAGTATAAATTCAAATACTTCGACCATTGGTTTCTCCAGAATTATTTCAAATACCACCACTGAAGTTTCTTTCGGAATTCCTGTGATAATGGGCGGTGTGGCACTGATTACAAACGACGATGAATTGCTTAAAAATGCACTTTATATAGGTGTGAGCATTGGTGTTGGTGGTGTAATAACACAAGCGATGAAATATTCCATTAACCGCCCTCGTCCTTTTGTAACCTATACAGATATTCATGCCTATGAAGGTGAAACAGATCTTTCGTTTCCATCAGGTCATACTTCGCTGGCTTTCTCAGCAGCTACTGCTTTGTGTTTGAAATATCCAAAATGGTATGTTATTGTTCCAAGTTCACTATGGGCATGTTCGGTTGGATATTCACGAATGAATCTGGGAATGCATTATCCTTCGGATGTTGTTGCCGGTGCCATTGTTGGTGCAGGAAGTGCCTATGTTACTTATTTGGTAAATGATTGGTTTTGGAAAAAACAGCAGAATAAACGGTTGATTGGGCTGCAGGCGTATCTATAAAAAAAAGTGCCAATGAGATTTTTCCAGCAATCATAGTTCTAAAATACATTGAAAATATGTTCTTTGGATAATTCAATTCTCAAAGTATTGTATAAAAATCCACTTTATATAAAAATTATATCAATTTCAGGTTTTCTTCGATTACATTTTTTAATCACAACTTTCCTTTGAGAAACATTTAATTCCTATAATTAGGTGTTATTTATTCCTATAATATTGATTTACTGTTGAATAAACAGACAGTAAATCAATGTTATATCAACACATCGAATTAATAGATTTCTATAATCCATGTTTCGTTCAAATTGATATTTTATTTTGAAGATAAACTTTTTGAATTAGTTATTGTTAACTATAAAAGAATTAGAATGCTTTTTATTCAATTGTTTTGATTAAAAGGATAACTAGTTTCAATGTCAAAATACCC
>CAIYTJ010000079.1 GCA_903929065.1 uncultured Bacteroidales bacterium
AGACAAATATACTACATTTTTGTGATATTACCAAATAAATACGACATTATATTATTCTTATTACTTATTATAAATTAGCTCAACTCTATTTTATAAAAAAAACTTTTCCAATCCGTCATCCAACGGATTGGAAAAGTTTAGAAAGGATTACCCCACCACCATAGCACTCATAGTGATACTCCACGGACCACATTCGCCGCGCGTATTCACCCAGCGAAGCCAGTAGTAAATCGTTTTTCCGGCTTTAGCTCCATCAAACTTTACGGTATACGGAGAGGCAGTGCATGTTGCCACGTAACTGAGTTCCGAAGCATCCTTAGGCGCTTCACCATCCACTTTCATGTAAATTTCGCAACCATGAACACCGGCAGGTTTAGCGTTGCTGTGTGCCGAAGCTTCGTCGTAATAACGAAGGGTGTGTTGTTGGCGTACCGAAAAATCAATAGTTCCTACCGGACTGGTAGCGGGAGCAGGAGTTGGTGTACGGGTTCCGGTTTTTACAGTCAGACCCATGCGGGTGCGGTCGCTGTCCGTTACCTTATCATTATTACTCAACCATTGAGCCACGAACGGCCGAATGGCTTTCTCATACTCGTAACGGGCGTCGTCCTTGGCGGTAACGTCGGCTGCCGTACGGTTTTGTTTGTTACTGGCCTTGCTAAAGGCACTCACCCAGTCAGTCTGAAATGTTTTGACTTTCGCCAACCCATCCACAGAAATTCCCCATATGGTTTTGTTTTGTTCGGCATTATCTACCAAACATTCCTGCCAAATGTTGAATTCCGCGTCGCTACCGGGAATGAAATCTGAATTACTCATCTTTCCAGGGTTTTTTGTTTTACAATAGAAAATTATCTAATCGGGAAATTGAAATTTTGTTTTAAAAATGTATGTACTTAGAAATATTTAATGATATATTTTAGTAATGACCCCAAAACCCCCAACTGGGGGCTTAAGAGTGCTTCTAAGAAGCGACCTTGGGTAATTAAATATTAGCGATCCTGTCTTAAAGCCCCCAGTTGGGGGTTTGGGGGTCATAGAAGATAAAAAAACATATCTTTCCCAGACCTCAGCGAAACTTCCGCATTTTAATCGCAAACTTTCCGGCTTTAATCGCAAACATTAGCTGACGTCAGCGGAACTTCCGCATTTTAATCGCAAACTTTCCGGCTTTAATCGCAAATATTTTCCGACGTCAGCGGAACTTCCGCATTTTAATGGCAAACAGTCCGGTTTTAACCGCAAAGATTTCCTTACGTCTGTTGAATTTCCACATTTTAATGGCAAATATTCCGGCTTTAATCACAAACTTTTCCTGACGTCAGCCGAACTTCCGCATTTTAATCGCAAACCTTCCGGCTTTAACCGTAAACTTTACCGAAGCTCTGAAAATGTTTCCGGCTTTAATGGAAAAGCTCCGCTGAGCTTCCCAGAAGTTTTCTGAGTTTCCTGAAATCATTCTTTGTAAGCGAAAAAAAGCGGCACAATCCAACCGAAACTATTCATATTGCTTATCCGGTTTTAGATATGTTCAGGCACTAAATACAAACCCACTGTGTTCACTTTTCAGGTGCAGACCGCACCGCTTTTCTCACTAAAATTTCAAAGAAGAATTAATGCTGCAATATTATAGCTTTTATTTTTAACCCATTCTAATTTTTTTCTCATTTTTTTCTCATTAAATTCTAATTTTTCGTACTTTTGGCGTTAAATATTATGAAATTAAAAAAAATGGTGTTTGTTCTTATAAGTTTTCCAGAAAATGAGACTTTTTTGTTCATTTGTAAGCAGCATTGTATTAATCAGATTATTTATCCCGAAGGGATTAAACTTTAATAACCCCGTACGAAGTGCGGGGAATTCGATAGTACAAAAAAAACAACCCTGTAAGGGTTGAATGTTAGTGTTTCTCAAGTTCAACCCTTACAGGGTTGCTTTTATATCTCGTTTATTCCGTGGGTTTTACCCACGGTTATGCACATTAAACCCCATTCGGGGTTTAGGCATTGAAAAGTATAATTAATTTATTTCATATAAAATTCATCCTATGAAAACCCGAATTATCACGTATTTATCTGTATTAGGCATTTTGCTGTTATTAGTATCCCAGGGATATATTGTGTACGAAAATTATCAGCAGACCCGGAAATCGTTGATACGCGAATCGGATGCAATCATGGAAGATGCTTTTAGAAAAGACATTACTATCCGGAATAAAATATATAAACAGATTACTCATGAGGATTCGGTGACGATAATCCCACCACCTACCAAAGATAACACAGAAAAAGTGGATATGAGTAAATATAAGGATCATGGAAACAATACGTTGGGAATAATTGACCTTGCTGTAAGTAATTATATCAACGGCAAAGTACCCATAAATATTAGCAGACTGGACAGTTTGACTGGTACAATTCTTAAAGCGCGGGATATCAATTCAGCTTATTCGGTCAACATTATTGATTCCCTGCCCACCAAGGTAGTGATTCATTCCACCAAAGACTTTAAATCTTCGGCACTTGTGATTCATTCTAAAATGCTGTTGATTGATTTCCAACGGAAAAAATCGTTGCAGTTGATTTTGATTAATCCTTTTCAAAGCATTTTTAAAAGGATATGGGTGATGCTTACTTCTTCGTTTCTGCTGTCGCTTTTCTGTTTCTACGGACTTTGGTTTTTGTTTCGCACGCAAGCCCGCCAGAAAAAAATGATGGAAGTAAAGAACGACTTTTTCGGAAATACGGCGCATGAATTGAAACGTCCCGTGGCACAATTGCATATAGCCCTGGAAGCACTTTCCAAACCGGCTACCCTTGATAATACTGCCAAAAGGGAACGTTATCTGGCTATCTCGGCAGAAGCTACCCGCGATATGTCGGAAAAAATTACCATGATTATGACACTGTCTATGGCCGAGGAAGGAGTTTTCAAACTGAATTATTCAAAATTCAATTTATTGGAAGAAGTTCAAAAACTGAAAGAACAATTTTCGGTGGTGACGGATAAAGAAGTAAATATACTGATAGAAAATGAAGCGGATGATTGCAGTATTCAGGCCGACCGGGAGCATCTGCGCCAATGCCTGGCCAACCTGCTGGATAATGCCATAAAATATTCGGGCGGTTCGGTGCTGATTTCCATTACGCTAAAAAAACTGAAAGATTCGTTGTGCGTGTCGGTAAAAGATAACGGAATTGGAATTAAGGCCGATAAACTGGACAGCGTATTCAATAAATACACACGGCTGAATGCCGGAGCCGGTTCTCCAACAGGATTTGGCATAGGGCTAAGCTACGTAAAAACCGTGGTGGAAAAACACGCCGGACGCATTGAAGTTTTCAGCGAACCGGATAAAGGCAGCGAATTTATGTTGTATTTGCCGGTGTAAGCTTCGCTGATAGTTGCCCTTCGGGCGATAGTATGCCTTCGGCAGATATTCGCGATGCTGTTATTAGCCCTTCGGGCGGTAGTATACCTACGGTGATATTCGCAACATTGATAATATCACGAGCGAAGCGAGTTAATATCGCGACCAAAGGGAGCAACTAACATGAGCGCAGCGAAGTAATATCTAAAAACAAGAATAGAGTGAAAAAAATCTTATTAATCGAAGACGACGCCAACCTGGCATTTATGATTACCGACGGGTTGGAAAGCGAAGGATTTAATGTCTTTCATATTACCAATGGTGAAGAAATACTGGCAGCAATGGATGATTTTATTTTGCATATGCCCGATCTTATCCTGCTGGATGTAAATCTGAAAGGCGTGGTGAATGGATTTGAACTCAGTAAAAAAATCAGGCAACATTCGCAGGTTCCCATTATATTTACTACTGCCCGTACCCAAATTGAAGATATTCAGCAAGGTTTTAAAATAGGCAATGTAGATTATCTGAAAAAACCGTTTGGCGTACGTGAACTTATTTTACGCATCAACGAGCTTCTGTCGCGTAATCCGGTTTCGACCGGCCAGGATAAACTGTTTCAACTTGGCAGTTTTGTGTTTTCTCCTGCAACGCATTGCCTGCAACAGGCAGATGAAAAGAAGCATTTACAAAAAAATGAAAGTGATGTGCTGAAAATATTTTGCGAAAATATAGGTAAGGTGGTGACTAAAACAGACATCCTTGAATCGGTTTGGCAGGACGAAGACCTCAAACAAAAAGAGGCATCACTTCATAACATCCTTTCGCTCCTCCGCAGCAAATTGAGCAATGATAAAACAGTAAATCTTGAAACAATTCACAAGACGGGTTGGAAACTGACGGTTGTTGGGTAGGGAAATACAGCAAGTAGTTTCTGCATTCATTTATCATTGACCATTAACCATTATTTTCTTCACCGTTTCCCTGTCCTTATTCAACTGCTCAATCAATTCATTCACTCCATTGAATTTTTGTTCGTCGCGAATTTTTTGAATAAACTCCACTTTGATGGTCTGATTGTAAATATCACGGTCGAAATCAAAGATATTTACTTCGAGGCTAATGTGGTTATCGTCGGCAAGCGTCGGACGTGTGCCGATATTCATCATACCGGCGTAACGGTTTCCATTCCAGTAAACACGCACGGCATAAACTCCAAGCGGCGGAATCAGTTTATCGGAATCAACTACTTGCATATTAGCCGTAGGAAAACCAATCTTCCGCCCTACCCTGAAACCATCAATTACTCTTCCTGAAATTGCATAGGGATATCCCAGCAAGCGGTTGGCACGGACTATTTCGCCCTGTTGGATAGCAAGGCGAATTTCGGACGAACTGATATGTTCATCTTCGGAGGTACTGTAAGGCTGCGCCTGAATAACTTCCATGCCGAGTTGCTCACCATATTTTTTATATTCCGGAAATCCATCGGTGCGGTTATGCCCAAACCGGTGGTCGTGTCCTACGAGTAATGTTTTGACGTTGAAATGATTTTTCAGAATAATGTTCAGAAATTCATAAGCCGACAACTTAGCCATTTCCTTCGTAAAATCCAGTATAATAATTTCATTCACCTTTGTTTTTTCCAACTGTTCGTTTTTTTCGTCCAACGTATTCAGAAGCTGTGGTTGAAAATCAGCGTTCAGCACCTTGCGCGGATGAACGGCAAAGGTTATAATCATACTCCTCAGGTTCCGGGCACGGGCAATTTCTTTCAGTTCCTCAATCAGAAACCGATGACCTACATGCACTCCGTCGAAAAACCCGACGGTAGCCACACAGGGTGCATCAGAAAAAGCAATGGGCGAATTTTCAGCCATAAATTACTATTTACCAGTTATTTTTTACCTTATCCTTTTACAAAAAAGTTCCATCTTCGGTCAAAAATCCAAGATCTTCGTTTGCCTCCACCAGATAAGTTTGAATGCCGAGTTTGGCAGCCTGTTCAATATTCTTTAATCCATCGTCGAGAAACAAACATTCTTCAGGCGTCACACCGGCGTCAGCCAACACAGCTTCGAATATTTCCAGATCCGGTTTTGCCATTCCCATTTCGTAGGATAAATAGCATTTATCAAAAACATCCCGAATATCCAACCCAAACCGGGCAAACTCATTTTTTGCAGGTATATTGATGTGTATCGGATTGGTATTGCTCAGCAGAAACAGTCGAAATCTCTTCTTTAATTCCAATAAAATTTCAATCTTCTTATCCGGGACATCACACAAAAACAAACACCAGGCTTCATCAATTTCTTTATCAGTCAGCGGGATTTGTGCCTGTTTGCGAATCTCATCCCTGAATTGTTCGACACTAAGATGGCCCTTTTCAAATTCAAGAAAAAAACCTTTTTGTCCGTAATTATTCAGATTATTTCCAAAATCTTTTACTCCCAAATCCTTAAACCCCTGAATACACCTCTCCAAATCAAGATTTATTAAAACTCCACCGAAATCGAAAATCAGGGTGGTTATATGATTGAATTGTTTCATTTTAAAAATAATCAGGAAACTTACTTGACAATCATTTTCCCGAAAGATGTTTTTCTGAATTAGAATTAAAAACTGAATATCGTTTCGCGGAAAATTTCACTGACCGTCGGGTGCGGGAAAACCACTTCCTGCAATTCCGTGAGTGTCATTTCCTGCTCAATGGCCATACTGGCACCATAAATGATTTCACTTGCCGGGTTTCCAAGCATATGTACGCCAATTATTTCACCATACTTATCACCAATCAACACTTTACAAAGTCCGTTACCACCTTCATTTTCGGCCATAAACCGTCCGGCATAAGTCATGGGAAGTTTAGCCACTTTGAATCCTATTCCTTTTTGTTTGGCAGATTCTTCGGTTTCACCCACACCCGCCACTTCCGGATTGGTATAAACCACTCCCGGAATAGCATCGTATCGCATTCTGTCTTCGCGGTTGGTAAGATTATTTATCACCACTTCGGCTTCACGGTAGGCAGTATGCGCCAGTAACGAGAATCCGGTAACATCGCCGGCCGCAAATACATTCGGTACATTGGTACGCATCTTTTCATCCGTTTTAATTCCGCCTTTGAACAGTTCCACGTTCAGCTTTTCCAATCCAAAACCGCTGGTTACAGGACGACGGCCAACACTTACCAATATTTTTTCGCCTTCAACAATTTCTGTCTGTCCGTCTTTTTCGAAAATGACTTTATGGCCTTCAATTTTCACCACTTTGGCGAGCAGATTGAATTCAATTCCTTTCTTTGCATAAATTTCGCGAAGCATAACCGAAATCTCCACATCATTATTTCCCAAAATCTCCGGCAACATTTCCACAATGGTGACTTTTGTACCCAGACTATTATATAAACTGGCAAATTCCATCCCGATAACGCCGCCGCCAATAATTACCAGCGAAGCCGGTTGTTCTTTCATATCCAGAATTTCGCGGTTTGTCAGAATAATGTCACCTGCCTCAGCCAATCCGGGAATAGGTGGAACAAAAGCTTCTGAACCGGTACAAATCAACAAATTAGTTCCGGAATAGGTTTCTCCGTTGCATGCTACTTCAAATCTACCGGCATTCTTTCCCTGAATCATGGCTTCGCCTTTGACAACGGTAACATGATTCAATTTCATTTTTGAATCAACGCCTGCAACCAGTTTCCGGACTATTTTATTTTTACGCGCTACAATTTTGCCATAATCGAACCGGATATTTTCGCCATAAACTCCGTATTTATCACCATGTAAAGCATTTTCATACGTTTTGGCACTGTATAGCATGGTTTTGGTTGGAATACAGCCTTCGTTCAGACAGACTCCACCGAGACTTTTCTTTTCGAATATCAACACTGAAAGTCCGTTATGACCTGCCCTTTCGGCTGCTACGTAACCGGCCGGTCCGCTTCCTATTATCATTAAATCGTACATATTTCTGGTTTTATAGTTGTTTACTTAGTTGAAAAATAATTTTACAAAGATATAAATTTGAACTGATATTAAGAAGTTGAATTAGTAAAACGATTTTAAACCGAATTCGTTTAAAATCTGGTTGAATTTACCGGGATATATTTCCATAAAAACAGTAATCGAAAAAGTCAACGAGAAATCTGAATTTGCAAATAATCCGGGTCAGCACATCTATTAAATCTATTACACACTACATTATACAATATGCTCCACGATTACTTTTTCGGTTTGTTCAAAAAGAGTATTATAATCGCAGGAATTTACCGCCATCGGGGCATGAACTTTAAATTTAAGGCGGTTTCCAACGCCCAGCGGAAATGTTCCGTAACGAAAAACCTTCCAGGAGTTGTTGATGGTAACAGGTACCACCCATGCATTTGGGGCGTATTTACACAATATCTTTAATCCGTTTGATGCAAAAGTCCCGGGTTTTCCATCCCGTGAACGGGTTCCTTCAGGGAAAATAACTGCCGCCCGGTTTGTTGATTCAATGTATTCTGCCAGTTTTTTTAAAGCAGGAAGCGCTTGTTTCGGATCTTTCCGGTCAATCAACACCGAACCGCCATGATTCAGGTTGTACGAAACGCTCGGAATCCATTTTCCTAATTCAACTTTACTCACAAACTTTGGATGAAAGTGGCGCAGAAACCAGCTGATACCAATAATATCATAGAGTCCCTGATGATTAGCTACAAATATCAGCGGTTTATCTTCGGGTAATTCAGCAGTAAATTCAATCTCAGCACTCGTTAAGTTTATAATTAATATGCGCAACAAAAACAGATTCAGTATATCCACGCATTTCTTATGGGCACTATATCCGAAAATATTAAAACTAATATATTGAAAAAGATGAAATACACAGATAATGACTAAAAACAGAAATCCGGTGATTAATGATAGTGGAAAGGAGATAATTTTTTGCATAGGCCCGAAATTTTCGGCAAAATTACTGAAATTTATATTTTTTACAAATAGATGAGCCTTGTTTTTTCTGATAAAAAATGTCAGGTTTGAAATCTTATATCTAAAATTAAAATTTGATATAATCAAAAAAAAACACTTACAGAATCGAATTTGTAAGTGTTTAATCTAATAAAGGTCAATGCAGAACCGGATCATTTAAATAAATTATCTTCCCCTGATCAACCGAAAGAGTATAGAAATAATAGCAATGATAATCAATAAGTGAATTAAATATCCCAGGTTGAAAACAAAAAATCCGATTGCCCAGCAGATAATCAGAATGACTGCGATTGTATAAAGTAGATTGCCCATAATTTATTTATTTAAATTGTTTTTTATTATTTAGTTTTCCTGATTAAACCCAATGGCTATGTAGAAGTTTAATACACCATTCATAGCATTGGGAATATTATAGCTTGTACCTAAAAACTGCTGTGTTTTACCCACCTTAATTAATCCCAGATTATACCGCATGCCCATAGTTACCGAACGGACATCTAACCCGACTCCAACTACAATTCCTGCATCGAGCCTATTATAATCATTTACGTTAAGGTTTTGTTCAAAATTAAAAAGGGTAACATTGGCCACATTCTTTACTGTACCATTAATTAAATAGGATACATAAGGTCCAACCTGCAAGTTAACCAGTTTAGTCATGTTGAAAACTGCAATAACGGGCATTTCCAAATAGGTGAGATTGAATTTAGCAGTTCCATCTACCAATAATGAATTATATGTCATTGAAGAACCTTTGGTACTAATGTATAATTCTGGTTCTATGGCAAAGTAATTGGTTACCGGAAACCTGATAAATCCACCCGCATTAAAACCGGCATTTATGTTTGAGATTGCATCGGAGGTATTCAGGTTTGACAAGTTGAGTCCGCCAATAATACCAATTTGCGTGGGTTTATTTGTTTAAGGCTGACTATGAACAAAACCTGCAAACAAACCAATAAACAATAGTACAATTATTAACTTTTTCATAGCTTAGATTAAAATCGGGATCAATAGAAACTTTTATCATCCCTTTAGTTTAAAGATCAGATATGATTTTATGCAGCTCTTCCTTGGTTTTTCCAAGTTTGGTCTGTAATCGTCCGTACATTTCTTCTTTTTTGCCTTCGGCAAATAATAAATCATTATCGGTAAGGGTGGCAAACTTTTGTTTCAATTTGCCTTTTTGTTGGTCCCAGTTACCTCTCAGTTCTGTCGTATTCATATTTTCAGTGTTTATAGTGAATGTATTTTCACTTCACAAAGGTGCGATATTATCAAACTGTAACCGTTACATAATTCCAGATATGAGTTACATTATTCACACATTTGCAGTTATCAGTTATCAGTTATCAGTTATCAGTTAACAGTTAACAGTTATCAGTTATCAGTTATCGGTGTTCTAAAATTGAAGGGGGTATTGAAATATAACACTCACGCTCAAAACTCAGAACTCAACATATTGACTGATAACTGTTAGCTAATTATTGTTGACTGATTATTGTTGTGATATCAGTTTGCCTGATTGAACTATTTTGCCGTTGTTCATAACTTTGTAGAAATAGATTCCTGAACGAAGTACTTCGGTGTTGAGCGTGGTTGTAGCCTGAACAATAGAAGTGTTTAAAACAGCTTTCCCGATTACGTCATATAGCGTCAGATCATATTTATTCACGTCAGTGGCATCAATCAAATTGATGGTAGCAAATGAACTGAACGGATTGGGTGATACAGTAAGTACCTGAATCCTGTTTTCAAAAATAACAGACTGTTCGGTTGTAATCGGACAAACAGCAGGCATAATGGATGTCATGGCAGATACGGTTAATGCACCGGTTGTCAACAAAGCTTTTCCATTCAGCACTACGCCGGTATTGATAGCACCCAGGGCACCGTTATTACAAATGATGGTACCACAGAAAACCGAATAGTTGTTTATGTTTACCGCACCTTCTATTTTCCAGTATACATTTTTAGCCTGTGCTCCGTTTATCAACAGCACTTTTGAATAGGTACTGGTGGTAAGTGCACCGTTTATCTTGATAACAAATACGGCATTCGGATTTCCTTCTGCGTTGAGATACAATGAATCAGTAAATACCGTTGCTGCTTTCATAATGTATGTATGTGGAGTCAAAACCAGGTTACGTCCAAACTGAGCCGGATATAATAATTCAATATCCACCGGCAATACATTCAGATACGTGTAAGCATTCAGTAAATCGGCTGCAGCTTGTGCAGTGGACACATCCGGAATGGGATGAATGGCTCCGGTTACCAGCAATGAATTAAAACCGGTTGTCAATCCTACGTTTGTTCCGATACTTCCAACTATTGTTGATATTCCGGTGTTCGATACCGGACCGTCGGAAGAAAACAACGTAAAGCAGGCAGCCGATTTCAGATCGGGGGCTGTTGGCCCCGTAAGATAAGGACTACCACAACCGGTTGGAGTATAAGCCAACGCTCCGTCTACAGTGATGGCACCGGTAGTTGAGAGTGCACGTCCTTCTATGGTGTCGCGGGTGGCAATTTTAATAGCTGCATTATTGGCTATCAGGGTTCCTTTAATAGAGGTTCCGGGAGCTAAACTAATCAAACCTTCCACTTTCCAGTATACATTACATGCCAATGCTCCATTGATTAAATGCACTTTCGATTCTGCAGAAGTAGAAAATGATCCACTGATTTGAAAAATAAATACTGCATTCGGGTCATTTTTAGCATCCAGCGTTAATCCCAGATTCAATGTTGAAGCACCGGTAATGGCATAAACACCCGGAACAAGTGTAACACCGTTTCCAAGCAATGCTGCAGGGAAAAAGGTTGGAATGGCATTTTTTAATTGGTTATAAGCAATCAATAAATCGGCAGCACAGGCAGCACTCGATCCATCCTGATCGTGCATTACGCCGTTCACATTGCCAAAACCGGTACTTGAACCGTTGTTGGTACCTACATTTCCGGTTACTTGTGTGATACCGGTATTACTTACCGATCCGTTCGTAGAAAAAAGTTCATAATTGGCAGCGGACCCTAAATTGATGGTCTGGCCGAAGCTGAAAGCTGATATAAATAACAGTGAACCTGCCAAAAATGTAAGTTGTAATGTTGTTTTCATTGTTTGTTTTTTTGTGTCATGGAAGTATTTCCACGTCATAACAAAGATAGATGTGCTCCAGCCGGCCAATGTTATACAACTTTGGCTATTAGTTGCATTATTCACACATTTCCTGCTAAATAAAAAAGTAAAAAAATTTAATCCTTCATATGGATATACTTCAATATCCGTGGTTCGAATAAACAAATACGCATTACACCTTTTCTTGTTGGTGAATTACAAGTATTCCATTCGGGTCATGACCGTTAGTTTCATGGAAAACAAGAACCGGGATTGAAAACCCCGGTTAATGTGCATAAATTTTATTCTTCAAAAGAATATGTCGCGATATGAATTGAATCTAATTTCTCAATACCTATAGAAAAAAGCTACAAACTGATTTATTAAATTGATTGCCGCTAAAATATTCATTATTTTATTAGTTGTTGCTTATCGGAAACATTAAATAAAGCACAGGCTTCTTTATAAGGCATATTTTTCAGGGCGATAGTAGTCGGGTATTTTAATATTGCCGACTTTAATGCTACAGAAGTACCGGGAATAGCAATAAACCGGAATTTATGGGTTAAAAGAGGCTGCATGATTTCGTCGCTGGTAAACTCAATAGTTCCATATTGATGGATTAAAAAACTCCAGTTTGCACCAAGTGCATAAGCGGGTAATGGACGAACCGTTGTAGAACTGTACAAATCGCCAGACAACCACACATAAGCCAATACTACTCCATTTTCAACCGTGTTTTGAGTCAAATCGGGTGCTGAAGCACTGAAATACCAATCGCCGGAAGTACCTGACCAGACCGTTGGACTAAACCATTCGGAATAATACACCGCTGCATTTTGACCATCAACTCCTGCAGGACCCTGTGGTCCTTCTTGTCCACATCCGGTGAAAGTAATAACGGTGATTGCCAGTAATAAATAGATTGTACTGATTTTTGTTTTCATAATAAACTGTTTTTGTTGATATTAAAATTAAATGTTTTATTAATTAAATTCGAAGAGCAAAGTTAGAGGTTGCCAACAAGGAATCTATTACATAAAAATGGAGAAAACTTTCATAATTCACACATTTACTTTTTCCCTGCTTTCACCCAAAATTGCAAACGGATAATGATATTATTTTACTTCAAACTTTTGTTTTTCTTCCTGTCCGCTTTATATTCTTTCCGCGGTACTTCATTATTTAAATTATTCATCTGACTGTTGGCGGAAATCAATGCTTCCGGAAAAACACCTTTATAGGTTATTTTATAAAAACTGTACCCATTAAAGGGAATACTATTTTCGGCTTTCGTAAATGTAACCTGCTTTTCAACTCCTTTTTGTTTGAAAACCTCCAGAAATTGAGTTGCTCTTTCTTTATTCAGCAAGGTGAGTTTTTTATTTATAGTGGCTAAAGGTATCAGCAAAGCACATTTATCCTGAACGGTATAGATCAATTTATGGTGGGTGTGTTTGTTTAAATAGGCTATAAACAACGTGTCTTTAATCGACATTTTTACTACCGTTTCTGCATCAGTTGCCCCAAATTCAGATTCCTTTTGGTGATGAAGCGCTAAATAATATTTCTTCTTTGCTTCAAAAAGCTGAATAAATTCCTTTTCTTTCTGAAAATAGATATGAGGTTGCACCTGAACGGAAGCTTCGGGATTCTTTTTCAGAAAATCAGCCATTTTAGCGATAAACTTTTCCTGACCGGCGTCAGGGATTCGTTGATTCATTTCCCATTTCAGCGTAAGTGACTTTTCAATATCCGTTTCCACGCTTTTTACATGCAGCCGGTAGGGTGTTGTGACCGGTTTTACAATGATATTCACCAACGCGTCCCGAATCACATCGCCGAGATGAAAAGTCGGACCTCTCAGTTTACCTGTAATCGGAATCTGGTAATCAATCACGTTTCCTTTATCGCGGATAATGGCCAGGATAAGAGGCATTGGCAATCGTTTCGTGCCGTTGTTTTGAACACGTTTATCCAGCCGCAGATCAATGAACTCGAGGTGATTAGTACTGTTTATAATGCCGTTACGAACTATCCAGCGTCCTTTCATTTCTATAATGCCGCGGTTCAACGGGTAAGAAGTATAATAAATCAGATATGGATTGAATAAGGTGGCTGGAATTCGTTGCAGGCTGTAATTCAAATCAAAATTACCGGTGTCTTTCGGATTAATACTGAGTGTTACTTTCACCGTTCCCGAAGGTTTAATATTACTGCTGAAATAGATATTGACCCGTTTTTTCGTTTTATCAATGGAATCGGATAATACATTTACAGGATAGATTTCCGCCCCAAATTTCTCGCTCAATGAATAGTCGTTGTACCTGAAATCGCCGTTGTAGATAGCCACCCGATTGATTTTATAGTCGCTTTGAAAGAAATTTCTCGACAACACTGCAATATAATTTCCAATGGTAGTTATCAGATTAAAGTTGCCGGAGTTAGAATTGCCGCTGCCGCCCCTTGAACCTTTTTTTCCAAACATTTCAGTAAGATTATCGGAATGATCGTACCGCTCTAATTTAAAAAAGGGACGGGTGATGGAGGCCGAATCGAAAAGATATTTGTGGTCTTTTGGATTCAGCTCGTAAATGGACAGTTGTAATTTTTCGAAGGAACCAACATCCACGCTAGGATTTTTGCCAAAATGAAATTTATTGATAGCCAGCATACCGGTGAAAGTAACATCCAGGGCATCTTTGAAATTACCTTTGGCTTTCAGGTTGGTTTCGAGGTTAGCCGAATAGGTGCCGTATTTCTTTGCATTTCGGATGTATGGTTCAAGAATTTTCAAATCCAACTGATGAGCCACCACTTCTATCCGATAATTCAGGCTTTTGACATTCATGGAAAAAATACCGTTCACGGAACCGGGTCTTGGACCCGAAAGGAAGGAGTATTTCACATCAAGCGAATCGGAATCCCACCGTTTACCCGTCCATTCAATAGCTGCATTTTTAATAAAGTAGTTGATGGGGACTGATTTCTCGCGATAGTAAATGATGCCGTCGTTTATTTTTACGTTCAGGATATTAAAATGAACCGTTGGCGGTTTTGCACCTAATTTTTTAGGAGGGGTGAATTTGCGGATAACATCATTAAAATTAAACACCTTTCCGTTATTATCCACCACTCCCCAAAACTTATCCAGGGTGACATCGGATATTTCAACGGTTTTAGAAAGCAGTTTCAGCATGGCAAAATGAGCCCTCACCTTGTCGGCGGAAATAAAAATGCTATCGCTGCGGTATTCGTATATTTTCAGGTGGCTGATACGTACGTATCCCGTGAAAGGATTTACATATACCGATCCCAGGGTAATATGCCGGTTAGTAAGGGCTATATCATTTTTTTCAATGATATGTTTGGCTATGGGCGAAATCAAGGTAATGATAAGAAATACACCGATAAGAATTATACCTGTTAAAATGGATACTATTTTTATTATTTTATGCTTCGATTTCATCAGACCTAATTTTGCCGTATTATTCAATTTGCAAAGGTTACTCCATTTCGAATGAAAAATATTACAGAACTATGCGAAAAAGTTACATGATTCACAGATTTAAGAAGCGATAGTCTCTCTCCAAGAGAGACTATTGCTAAGACATTTAGTGCTCTGGCATTTCGTGAGAGTGCAATATATCAGGGAGCGTTTTTTTCAATAAATTACATTCCAACTGTGTTGCCATTATGTGTGAATCATGTAATTTTTTTCAAGATTTATGTAACCTGAATCAGGTTAAAAGTCATGAACTTTGCCCAGGAAGGTAAATAACAATGTTTAGAGTCAATTTCCAACAAACAAACCTGACATCAAACACTCATTTTAAAATACAACGAACATGAAAACAAACAAGATGAAGAAAATATTGATTGCATTGGACTATGATCATACTTCTAAAAAAGTGGCTGAAGTAGGTTATTCACTGGCAGAGTCCATGAATGCGGAAACTATATTATTGCATGTAATTTCCGAATTGCCGGTTTATTATTCTGAGTCTAACTACACCCATGTGTTTAAGGATGATATGTTAGGTGATTTAAATAAAACTACTCAGGCATTTTTGGATAAAACAAAAAAACAGTTGGGTGACGATGCTGTTCAGACAGTTTTGAAAGAAGGTGAAATAGCAGAGACTATTTTAAAAACGGCTAAAGAAATGCATGTGGATATCATTGTTATGGGATCGCATAACCGGAAATGGTTGGAAAGTATTTTTCCGGGAAGTCAATCTGAAGACGTATTAGAGAACTCACAGTTTCCTGTTTTAATTGTTCCGGTAAAGAAAAAAGAAGATTAATCAGTTTCACTTAAACCGGATTTATGTGAGTCCTCGATTATGAAATGATACAAATTGAACCCGATGAGCAAAAATAGGTTAACGGTTGAAAGATTTATCCGGCATCAAATATTCGCGATAGGATTCGTAAGGTAACTAAAATCGACCCAGGCGAATAATTATAAATAATTAAAAAAAAACTGAACATGAAAGTAAATGGGAAAAAAGAAAACACAATTATAGGGGAGGATATTATCAAAGATCAACACGAACACAAGTTTCACTGGAAAGTGATACATCACAGTTTGATTTTTTGGATTTTCGCTTTTTTGATGTTAGTTGCTATTATTTATTTTGTAATGACTTTTGGCTTTGCTCTGACACCTCATCAGTAATTGAAGCAACTAATTCAAATAATAAGACCCTGTAGAGTAAAGTATTGGCTGTAGGATAGTTTACAGTTTATTGTTACAAGTGGTAGTACGACTTAAAGTCGTGCTACCATTATTCAATCTGCAAAGGTTATTTACTTTCTATGGAAGTATATTACAAAACCTTAAGAAAAAGTCACATGATTCACATGTTTGATAAGCGATAGTCTCTCTCGGAGAGAGACTATAGCTAAGACATTTAGCGCTCTGTCATTCCATTAGAGTGCTCTGTCATTTCGTGAGAGCGCTCTGTAGTTTTGTTAGTGTGCTCTGGCAATTCGTGAGAGGACTCTCACGTTTCAAAAGAGTACTCTGTTATTTCATGAGAGTGCTCCCACGGTTTATAAGAGCGCTCTCACATTTCATAAGAGTGCTCCGGCAGCTTGTGAGAGTTCTCTGGCAACTTGTGAGAGTGCTCTGTCATTTCGTGCGAGTTCTCTCACGTTTTATCAGAGCACTATATTTCAGCAGTATGCACCTCAAACGCCTTATAACAAAGGTCTGTTTGTTTACTTATCAGATAACTTAAAGTTATGGGAAAAGTGGTTTGATTAACCGAAACCCGCATAAATAAAGGGTTTTTATATTTTTTTAAAAATAATGGGTAAAATGATTGGTGGTGTTAATTATAGTTTGTAATTTTGAGGGGTGAAAAATAAACTGCTATTGCACATACTCCTTTATATAGTAGATATGTGCTGTAGTTTATAACAGATAAATTGGAAATATGTGTTATTGAACAGCGCATATCCAAATTGAATAGCGCATATATTGGTGTTAGCAGCAAGCCGAAAAAAAACAATTGCATAAAAAAGAGTAGTGATACACGAAAAAAGAGCCCCTCGAAATAAATTATTCGATGGGCTCTTTTATTGTTCATTGATTATAAACGACCAGAATAACATCTTATCATCTGTTTTTATTCGGGTACCTGGCTTTCCTGCTTTATCCTTGTCTATTGCTAGAACTTCTTTATTTAATAAAATACTTTTTGTCTC
>CAIYTJ010000080.1 GCA_903929065.1 uncultured Bacteroidales bacterium
AAAGAAAATCGGACCAACGTTGCGAAATGTGACTAAAGAAAGAAGTCCTGAATATCTTATGAACGTAATTTATAATACGACTAAGATGCAAAAAAATGACCCGACTTTCAAAGCTTTAGTCATAAAATACAAAAACGTACCAATGCCGGATCCGAAATTGACTGAAACTCAGTCACGGTCAATACTGGACTATTTAAGATCGGTTGCAAAATAATCAAAATATTAAAATGCTAATTTATTTGCCTTCAGATTGATTTCTTTAGGTAAAATATTCAGATAAAAAAATGGATGAAATAAAACAAGAACCTTACGTAAGTTACCTGGAGCATAAAGGTAAATATTCCGGAATCCGTTCATGGATTTTTACACTGGATCACAAAAGAATAGGGTTGCTTTACATGTATGCCATCATTGTACTGTTTTTTGTTGGCGCAATACTCGGTTTGTTAATGCGAATTGAGCTGATAAAACCTGGTGAAACCATCATGAAAGCCCAGACTTATAATGGTTTATTCACGGTGCACGGCATTATCATGATTTTTATGGTGGTAATTCCCGGATTGTCGGTTGTGTTTGGTAATTTCTTTTTGCCAATATTAATCGGAGCAAAAGATGTGGCGTTTCCGAAATTGAACCGGTTTTCGTGGTGGATTTATATTGCCGGATGTATTCTGGCGGTGGCATCACAGTTTTTGAAAAGCGGTCCTCCGGACACCGGTTGGTCGTTTTATGCGCCCTACAGCACTACAACAGGAACGAATGTAATCATTGCCACTTTTGCAGCATTTGTGCTCGGTTTTTCATCCATTCTCACCGGATTAAATTTTATTGTCACTATTCATCAAATGCGAGCGCCGGGAATGAAATTTATGAATATGCCTTTGTTTTCGTGGGCGATTTATGCAACTGCATGGACACAATTGCTTGCAACACCAATTGTTGGTATAACATTGTTGATGCTTATTGCCGAACGACTTTTCGGAATCGGATTTTTTAATCCCAATTTGGGCGGCGATCCGGTTTTATTTCAGCATTTATTCTGGATTTATTCGCACCCTGCTGTTTATATCATGATTCTTCCTGCTTTAGGGGTAATTACTGAGATAATTCCAACTTTTTGCCAAAAGAAAATATATGGTTATAAGGCTATTGCATTTTCAAGTTTAGCCATTGCCGGAGTTGGTTTTTTGGTTTGGGGTCATCACATGTTTACTTCGGGAATGAGCAACCAAGCTCGCTGGTTCTTTTCGCTGCTGACATTTTTGGTTGCCGTACCAAGCGCCATTAAAGTATTCAACTGGCTGGCAACCATGTATAAAGGTTCCATCGATTTGAAACCGCCGTTTTTGTATGCACTTTCTTTTATTTTCCTTTTCACCATTGGCGGAACTACCGGTCTGTTGCTCGGTTCAGTTGCAACCAATGTACAAGTTCATGATACGGCTTTTGTGGTGGCACATTTCCACTATATTATTTTCGGCGGAATGGGATTCGCATTTTTTGGAGCGATTCATTACTGGCTGCCGAAAATGTACGGAAGAATGTACAATATGAAACGAGCAACCATTGCGTGGGGAATTATTTTTGTCGGATTTAATCTGCTGTATTTTCCGCAGTTTATTCTGGGAATACAGGGTATGCCACGAAGATATTTTGATTATTTACCACAATTTCAACTAGGACAAATTTTTTCCACCGTTGGAGGCTTTATATTAATAACAGGCTTAATAATAATGGTTTATAATTTGGTTCAGGGTGCGCGCAAAGGCGAAATTGCCCCTGCAAATCCATGGAACGGTTCAACGTTGGAATGGCAGATTCCATCACCTCCGTCATTGGAAAATTTTGACGAAGCACCTATTATCAAACAAAATCCGTATGATTATGAGTGAAAAAACAATCCATTTACAAGAACATGCTGATGACGAAGCCAAAAAATTAGGCATGTGGCTCTTTATTTTTACTGAACTTTTGTTGTTTGGTGGATTATTTCTGGTTTATTCAGTTTTCAGAGCACAATATCCGGCCAATTTTCACGAAGGAAGTCTGGAATTGAGCGTAACTATTGGCGCAATAAATACTATTGTATTGTTAGTAAGCAGTATGACAGTGGCAATGGCGCTGACTGCCATTCAGAAAAACAACCGGAAGCTGGCTATGATATTGATTTCTGTAACGCTGTTTCTGGCAACGGTATTTCTTGTCAATAAAGTATTCGAATGGGGAGCGAAATTTGAACACGGACTTTATCCCGGTTCTAAACTAATGGCAATGCTTGAAAGAGGGGATTTGCTTTATTTCAGTTTGTATTTCTTCATGACAGGTTTGCATGCGCTTCACATCATTGTGGGAATGGTGTTGTTGACTATTTGCCTGTTTAAGGTTAAAAACGGGAATGTCAATTCACAAAAATATATTCATCTCGAAAATGGTGCGCTTTATTGGCATTTGGTGGATTTAATCTGGATATTCTTATTCCCATTAATGTATCTGATTACTTAATGGAATCAAGAATCAAGATTTTAGAACCAAGACAAAAGAGAAAGACTTTTTAAAATTTAAACAAATGGCAAATAATACAACACATACAACCGAATACAAAGTGCTGGCAAGGGTTTTGCTCGTTCTAATGTTTCTAACTTTTCTGACAATCAGCGTAACGACCTATCATTTAGCCGCTTTCGGTGTTACCGTTGCACTACTAATTGCAGGAACAAAGGGTTTTCTGGTATTGACTTATTTCATGCATTTAAAATATGAAAGTTTGTTGTTACGGATTTTAGTAGCATTGATTTTTGTACTTTATGCGGTGATTATTCTTATCACTTTTATCGATTAT
>CAIYTJ010000081.1 GCA_903929065.1 uncultured Bacteroidales bacterium
ATCGTAAGCGTTGAGTAGCTTGTCACAGTAGACAGAGCTATGCTTATGCTCAAGCGCCTTCTTTAACTCCTGAGCCTTTATCTTGTTGACCATTATTTATGGTTGCATCATAGGCAGCCTGAACATCTTCAGCTGAATTTATTGGCTGATTATTTATTTTTAGTATTATAAATCCGGGTTTAATGCCCTGATCGGCCAATTTTCCTTTTGACAATGATTTTACTTCAACTCCAAAATCTACTCCTAATTGTTGTTTCATTTTATCGTTCAACTCCTTATAAGTTGCACCTAATACATCTTCACTGGTTTGCGAAGAAACAATTCCTGTACTTCCCTGTCGGTTTTTCAGTTCGACATTTAATTTTTGCACCACATTATCACGCAAAATGTTGATTGTTATTTTGTCGCCGGGGCGATAGCGACCAATTTGCTCCTGCAATTCCGATACAGATTTAACTGCAACACCATTCACATTATTAATAATATCACCTTCTTTTACTCCTGCTTTTTTGGCAGCACTTGATTCACCAACTTTACCAACATAAGCCCCTTCGAGCGTTTTCAGTTTCTTTTCTTTTGCTAAATCGTCGGTTATATCTTTAATTTCAATGCCCAAAACAGCTCGTTGAACTACACCAAATTTACGAATATCCGCCACCACTTTTTGAACAATACTTACCGGAACGGCAAATGCATAACCGGCATAAGAGCCTGTTTGAGAAGCAATGGCAGTATTTATTCCAACCAATTCACCGCGAGTATTTACTAATGCACCACCACTATTTCCGGGATTTACTGCTGCATCGGTTTGGATAAACGATTCAATTTTCATTTGAGAATTGATGATATTTATATTTCGCGCTTTTGCACTCACAATACCGGCTGTTACAGTCGAAGTCAGGTTAAAAGGATTTCCAACTGCAAGCACCCATTCGCCTACTTTTAATGAATCCGAATTTCCAAAAGCAATTACGGGCAAATCTTTAGCATCAATTTTTATCAACGCAATATCTGTATTCGGATCTGTTCCAATTACTTTAGCTTTAAAAGTACGTTTATCATTCAGTGTTACTTCAATTTCGGCCGATTGATCTACCACATGATTATTAGTCACAATATAACCATCGTTTGTAATAATAACGCCCGAACCCGAAGCTTCTTGCATGGGCATTTCTTGCTGTGGCTGACGTTGTTGCGGCTGTCCGAAAAAATACTGAAAAAACGGATCGTTTGGAAATCCACCGCCACCAAACTGTTGCATTTTTTGAGGCGTTTTGGTTTTAACGTGAACCACCGCATGAACCGATAATTCTGCTGCAACCGTAAAATCAGTTTCCATGGCGTTGGCCGCATGTGCAAACTTAGCATAAGTTGCCGGCAATTGATTACCTTGTTCATCACAAACATCATGTTTGTGTGAAACATAGTTTGTAGTCAGGTTTGTGGCTACTGTAACCGCTACGACCAAGACAAAAAAGCCGAGCGTTTTCAATCTTTTTGTTGTTTCCATAATCATTGAGATTTTTATAATTAATAATTTAGTTGAATATTTTCCGATGAAATTTCGCTGCGAAAATATACAAAAGCTGAGCCAACAACTCAAAGTTTGAGTGGATTTTGAAATTTTTTAAGAAGCTGAATTTAATGCTTAACGAGCATTAACGAAGAGGTATTTGTTCGCAAAAAAGATTGAAAATTTAAGACAAAAAAAACCACCTTTAGTTAGGTGGTTTTAAATGAATTAAAATTTAAAATGAAATAGAATCTGTTTTTTTATTTTTTAAATCCATATACAGCCAAATCGCCTAATTCTTCTTCGATTCGAAGCAATTGGTTGTATTTTGCCATACGGTCTGAACGACTAAGCGAACCGGTTTTGATTTGTCCTGAGTTAGTTGCTACAGCAATATCGGCAATAGTTGCATCTTCCGTTTCGCCCGAACGGTGTGAAGTAACCGAAGTATAGCCTGCGCGATGAGCCATTTCAATGGCATCAAGCGTTTCAGTCAATGTTCCGATTTGATTTACTTTAATCAGAATGGAATTGGCACAACCTAATTCTATTCCTTTTTTCAGGTATTCAACATTGGTTACAAAAAGATCGTCACCTACCAACTGGATTTTTTTGCCTAATTTGTCGGTCAGCAATTTCCAACCAGCCCAGTCGCTTTCGCTCATACCGTCTTCAATAGAGTCAATCGGATATTTTGACACCAATTCTGCCAAATAGTCAGCTTGCTGAGCCGATGTGCGCTTTGCTCCATTTGGTCCTTCAAATTTAGCATAATTGTAAATTCCGTTTTCATAAAATTCGGAAGCAGCGCAATCCAACCCTATTGTCACATCTTTTCCGGCTTTGTAACCGGCTTTTTCAATGGCAGTTAGAATAGATTCAAGTGCATCTTCCGTTCCATTCAAAGTCGGCGCAAAACCACCTTCATCACCCACTGCCGTGCTAAGATTGCGGTCATGAAGCACTTTTTTCAACGAATGAAAAACTTCAGCACCCATTCGCAGACCTTCGTGAAATGAAGCCGCACCGACAGGACGAATCATAAATTCCTGAAAAGCAATCGGCGCATCGGAATGCGAACCACCATTGATAATATTCATCATCGGAACAGGCAAAACATAGGTATTTGTACCGCCGATATATCGGTAGAGTGGCATTTCAAGGTAAATAGCTGCTGCTTTCGCAACTGCAAGCGAAACGCCGAGAATGGCATTTGCTCCAAGCTTTGATTTGGTTTTAGTTCCATCCAGTTTAATCATTTTATGATCAATGAAACGTTGTTCGAGTGTACTTACCCCGACCAAAGCCGGACCAAGTATATTGTTCACATTTGCTACTGCTTTTTTCACACCTTTTCCCAAGTAACGACTTTTATCACCATCGCGAAGCTCAATGGCTTCATTTTCACCGGTTGAAGCTCCCGAAGGAACCGCAGCACGACCTAACACACCACATTCAAGAACAACATCTACTTCTACAGTAGGATTTCCACGTGAATCGAGAATTTCACGGGCAACAATCTTTTCAATTTTACTCATATTTTTTCGAATTTAGTTATTTAATTTTCTACTTTAATAAACGTTATTCAAAAAAAAATGTTCGGAAAAGTCTTGTCAAATCGATAATTGGACACAATAAAAAAAGTCGGAATGATTTACCAATCCGACTTTCATTTTTTATAATAATAGAGCTTATTCAAACTCCACCACCGTAATTCCTGCACCTCCAAACTGAATATGTTCGTCATGATACGTTTTGACACCATGAACTGCAAGGTATTGTCGAATCATTTGACGGAGCGCACCCGTTCCAGTTCCGTGCAGGATGCGGACTGAAGCCACACCAACCATCACTGAATCGTCGATAAAATACATAACAGCCTGCAAAGCCTCATCAACCCGCATACCACGCACATCAATTTCCGATTTGAAAGTTAGTTTGCGTTGGCGAACTTCATCGGTAGCTCCATTGCCCAACGATTCGTATTTTTTGGTTTCCTTCTTAAGTTGCGAATTGCTTACTGATTCAAGCTTGATTAATTTCACTGTCGATTTCATTTGTCCGAATGCCACCACAGCTTGTTTGTCCAGTATTTCAATGATTTTACCGGTTGCAGTTTGTCCTTTCATACGAACGTTAGAGCCGATTTTCAAAATTTCAGATTCGGGATTTGGCGTAGGGACAGGTTGTGACCTGTCCACTTTTGTTGGTTGTGTTTTTTTATTCAGGATAGGTCGCGACCTGTCCCTACCGGTAACTGATTGGGTTTCTTCTTTTCCTATTTTCGATTTAAAATCTTCCAACTCTTTCCTCACCAACCGCGTTTTTTCTTTTTCTGCATCGGCTTCTTTTATCTGCCGAATGGTATTTTCAATTTTTGCATTGGTTTCACTCAACAGATTCTGAGCCTCAGCCTTTGCCTTTTGAGTTATTTCCTTCCGTTGTTTGTCAATTCCGGCCATTTCGGCTTCGTATTTCTCCAACGTTTCTTCCAGTTTCTTTTCCTTTTGTCGGATTTGCTGGCGTTTGTTTTCCCAATAGCGTTTGTCGCGAACAATGTCCTGCAA
>CAIYTJ010000082.1 GCA_903929065.1 uncultured Bacteroidales bacterium
GCATTTTTACCGATATTCTTTCACTCCAACAAAAACGTGATACCCGTCCTGTTCCAATGACATTGGATTATAAGAGTAGCTATTCTCTTCGTGCATTTCCAAATCCTTTGTCGTTAAATGATCAGGATCAAAAGAAAATAAATTCGGCTCGTCAGAAAAATTCATGGGTTGATTTTGGTATCGGTAATTCACCAAGCTTATGATAGAGAGCGTATTTAAGCGTTTCGTATTGACGAAAGCCATACGATCTTTTAATGGTGAGTTTCGCGGTGTTGTTTAACGCTTCCACGACACCCGAAGAAAACGAACCTTTTGCAACAAACCAATTCATAATAAGTGGTTTATGGCGTCGTAACATTTTCGCCACTTTCTTCATTGGTTCGATCTTTGAAAGCATCGTTTTTCGTATCCATTCATCTAAGAACTTCCCAGCCCACATCGCAGATTGATATGTCCAGAATTGCTGAAATTCTTCTTTAAGTAAATAGCTTCTGATGGATTTCAAATTGTATCCCAAAATCGTTTTCAACCGCACGCCCTGTTTTGAGGTTAAATTCTCCGGCCTTTTTAACAGAAGCCAGCGGCTCTTCGTCAAAATGGGTTCATAGCCGTTTTTCCTTAGTTCGGCCGTCTCACTGCTTCGGACTTCATCTATGGCAAAGCTGAATTTCTGCATTATATGAAACCGGTCCAATATATTCAGTGCCTGCGGAATCTTTTTTGCAATTACCTTAAGATATGGTTTCCACATATCTGAGCATACAAATGATATATTCGCACATCGCTCTTTGCCAAGATCCATAAAGAATCGTAAGAATGTTTTTACTTTACGTTCCTCGCCAATCCACAGAAGGCGTCTTATTCCCAGGTCGATCTGATACACCAGAGTAACGTATTTATGCCCTTTGCCGACAGAAATCTCATCGACGCCGATGGATTTTATTCCATCCATACTACGATGCGTCAACCCAAAATCAACGACCATTTTTATCGAGTCGCAAACAACATCCCATGACACATTGAACCGACGTGCCACTTCCTGCCAACTCAATAACCGGGCCCATTGTGACAGATATACCTGAAAAGCTATTGTCGCATGATGCTTGCCACTGACCCAGGGCATGTGTTCAACAACTACACCATGATCTTTACATTCCACACGCCGGGGCGAATATTCAAATCCAACTCGAATGTTCCATAATGGTATAAAAGAAAAATATCGAACCGGTAAACGATCATATCCGGGACTTTTCCTGTTACACTTGGAACAAATTCCCTGACTATTTTTCCGGGGAACTATTGTCGCTACAAGTTCTTTGAAAGGGTTATCGCGAAAAGTTACTTTTTTATAAACAAAACCCTTGAATGGGTAGATGCGATTAAGTATTGTTATGATCTGCATGTGACTCCTTCTTTCTTTGTTATTCTTTTCTTAGTCAAAAAGAAATTACATAAAGAAAGTCACATGCAGTATCTTTGTTTTTATCCGGGTATTCTACCCACTAATTTGTCTATAGAGCCTAAAATTTCAATTATCAGTAATGGTGTTGATAAAGATATTTTTGCAGAACGCAATGCGGATGGTTTAC
>CAIYTJ010000083.1 GCA_903929065.1 uncultured Bacteroidales bacterium
AACGGAAGTAAGTCAGAAGACCTGCCATGTAATTTCAGTTTTAAAGCTTTCGAGGACAGAGCTAAAAACCAATACTGCAATCAGTTGCTTTGTTGATTTTTCTTTTCTTGCAAGCTATTTGGGTAAATTTTTTATACAAATAGATTGTATGTCAACCGTTTCGTTTCCATTCTTATTTATTCGAAAAATACTGCCGGTAATCTGGCTGTTGATTCCGTTTTGTCTTTTCGGTCAGGTCCAACTGAAAACCGATACTGTAAAATCGGTTAATATACAAGGAGTTACTGTCACCGAAAAATATAAGAATTCTGAAGTTCGTTCAACAGCACCGCTTCAAATTCTTTCTGCTAAAAATATAGAACAACTTAACGTTTTGCAGGTTTCGGACGCTGTAAAACATTTTTCCGGCGTAACAGTAAAAGATTATGGTGGAATTGGCGGTCTGAAAACGGTTTCGGTTCGAAGTTTAGGCGGAAATCATACGGCAGTAAGTTACGATGGAATTACGTTAACCGACGTTCAGACCGGACAAATAGATTTGGGTCGGTTTTCGCTCGAAAATGTAGATTTGATTTCACTCAGCAGCGGACAGAGCGATAATATATTTCAACCGGCACGTCTTTTTGCGTCGGCTTCAGTATTGAATATTAAAACATTAACACCAAAATTTACCGGAAATAAAACGTTGAATGGAAAAGTTTCGATGAAAGTTGGATCGTTTGGTTTGCTGAATCCTTCGGTTTTGCTGGAAGGAAAAATAAATCAGAAAATTTCCGCAACATTCAGCGGAGAATGGCTTTCGGCGGATGGAAAATATCCTTACACGCTTCAATACGGACCGAATCCCAACAACCTGACTTCGACCGAAATTCGTCAAAACACGGATGTGCAAAATCTTCGGCTCGAAGGTGCCGTTTATGCCCGTTTTGCTGAAAATGAAACCGGCTATTTGAAAACCTATTTTTATCAATCTGAGCGTGGCTTACCCGGTGTAGCGATTTTTTATAATTCCGAAAACTCATCCAAACAACGGATTTGGGATCATACTTTCTTCACGCAGGCTCACTACGAAAAGGAATTTTCGAAAGCGTGGGTTTTCCAAACCAATGCCAAATTCAACAGCGGTTACCTGCATTATTTAGATCCGACATATCTCAGCACAACCGGAAAACTGGATAATACGTATTTGCAAACGGAATATTATGGTTCGGCTTCGGTGCTTTTCAGGGCATTTCAGAATTTATCTTTTTCGGCTTCTACCGATGGTTCAATATCTTCCTTATCGGCTGATTTAAATGATTTTGCTTTTCCGACCCGATTTTCGTGGCTTTCGGTCGTTGCAGCAAAATATGTGACCAATCATGTGCTGGCAACGGCAAGTGTGCTTTCAACCGTTGTGAATGAAACCGTGAAAAATGGAAATTCAGCCAATAATTATCAGAATTTATCGCCATTTATAAGCCTGTCAATCAAATCGTTTGAAACTCAGGATTTACGATTTCGGGCATTTTATAAAAATATATTCCGATTGCCTTCGTTCAACGATTTGTATTATTCGTTGGTTGGAAACCGCGATTTGAAACCGGAAAAAACAAACCAGTTCAATCTTGGAATGACATACACAACTTCGGTTGGAAAATGGTTGCCGCTGATTTCGATTACGGCAGATGCTTATCACAACGATGTGACTGACAAAATTGTGGCATATCCAAATAAAGACAGTTTTTTCTGGACAGTTTTGAATTATGGTAAAGTGGCGATTGACGGCTTCGATTTGACTGCCGAAACCACTTTTCAGCCCTGGAGAAAGATTGGAATTATCGTAGGTGGAAATTATACGTATCAGCGGGCATTAAACGTTACCGACCCGACTGAGCGCGATTACATGAATCAGATTCCTTACACGCCCCGCGTTTCCGGTTCGGGAAAAATGGTTCTTGAAACGCCCTGGATCAACGTCTCATATTCGCTTTTATGGTCGGGCCAGCGGTATGCTGTGAATCAGAATTATGCCGAAAACCGCTTACCGGCTTATGCCGACCACAGCGTTTCTGTAAACAGGAGTTTTAAAATAAAAAACTGCCTGATTTACGCCAATGTGGAAGTCTTAAATCTCCTGAATGATAACTATCAGATAATACATTACTTTCCAATGTCGGGGCGTTCGTTCAGGGCAACACTTTCAGTAAAATTCTGAGGATTCCGATTATTTTTCAGAAAGACTTTTTTTGTCAATTTTCTCATGAGTTTTCAGATAAACCGGCAGTGCAGCCGACCCGTACCACTCAAATAACTCAACATCAAAGATTTTCGATTTAATTGTTGGATCGGTTTCAATCAATTTTCTGGCTTCGGCAATGGTTGGGACGTTCATAATAAAAATTCCGCGGTACGATTTGTCGTTTTTCTCAAATGGCCCGGCAATTACCATTTTTCCTTCAGAAACCAATCGTTTGATATTGCTCATGTGTCCACGAAACAGGCTGTCGCGTTCTGTTTTTGATGCCGGATTATAGGTTCCGGTTTTCAAAATCACCATCACGTACATTTTCATTCCACGCTCATCAGCACCCAATTTTGCTGCCAGATTTGCATCATATCCTTTTAAGTCGGCTTGTGAGAAAAGCGACATTAAAACGAGTTGCAGAGCAAATAAACAAACTAATTTTTTCATGAAATATTCTATTCAACCAGTTTTATAACCGACATTTCTTTAAATTCCAACGGTTTACCTTCATTCTGAAAGCCGATAAATCCTTTACTTGCAGTCATTCCGGTGATATAATTTTGAAGCAATCCGTTTACAAAAACCTTTAACGTTTTTCCTTTGCAGATTATTTTCATTGAATTCCACTCGCCAAGTGGCTTTTCGTTCGATGGTTTCATTTTTGGAACGGTAAATTTCACCGAATCTTTACATTCTTTTGTCCAAAGTCCGTTCATGCAAATGATATCACCGGCAGCACCGGCTCTTTGCTGAACCTGAAAACAGGCTGGCCAAACGGTATCCGGCAATTGCATGTGAACCAATACCCCACTGTTAGCCAGATCTTTAGTCCAGCGATATTGGATATTTAGCTCGTAATTAGAATAAACTGTTTTGGTGCGCAGGTAACCGCTCGATTCGCCGGAAATATAAAGCGTTCCGTAGCTCATTTTGAATACTTTAGAAACATCAACCGATTTATCTTTAAGTACATAAACCCAGTTTTTTACGTCTGGTTCGTAAAAATAGGAGCGATGTCCATCCGTTCTTACCACCATGGGTTTTTGAGCGGAAATCAGCGTTGACACAAGAAGAAAAAGCATTGAAAGATTGATAATTGAACGAGTTTTCATATAAATTTGAATAATGGATTATTGAATTAAAATTTTGGCAGCAGCGGCTTTGTCGAGATAAAATTGGGCAGAACCGCTTTGTGAGTGAATGTAAGATGCGGGATGATTTTTAAAATCAAGCTTGTGATTCGTAATTTGATCCAACACTTCGGCTTTTGAGCTTCCCGTAATCAAGAAAACAACTTCTTCTGCCTGATTTATGGTAGTTCCGGTAAGTGTAATTCGTTTCTGGTCAGTAACGGGATGAATTGAAGTCACGACAAATTGTTCGGAATCAAGCAGACTTAAATCATTTGGAAAAATCGATGCTGTATGTCCGTCATCGCCCATTCCGAGCAAAATTAAATCAAATTGAGGAACGGATTTACTCGACGGCAATTGGGTTATAAGTAATTCCTGGTACCGTTTCGCTTCTTTTTCAGGATCAGCTTCGCCAATCATTCGGAAAATATTATTATCAGGAATGGGAACATTTTTAAGCAATGATTCGTAAGTCATTCCAAAATTACTTTCGGGATGAGTTGGCGGAACGCAACGTTCATCTACCCAAAAAAGCCGCACAAAATACCACGGAATTTTATTTTCATATTCATTTACCAAAATTTCAAACAGCATTTTTGGTGTATTTCCTCCTGACAAAGCGATATTCAACGGATTTGAATGTTTGGTTTTTTCTTTCGCTTTCGACAAAATTATTTCGGAAACTGCGCGGGCGGTTTCTTCCGGTGTATCGAATATGTGAAGATTGGGTTTCATTTATTCTGACTTAAATTTCTTAAACGGTGGCCTCCATTTGAGTTCTTTATTGGCAAAAATGGCATTAGCTTCTTTCGGTCCCCACGTATTGCATTCATAAAAATACAATGGAATGTCTTGATTTGCTTTCCAGGCCTGAAGAATCGGATCGACAAATTTCCAGCTGGCTTTAACAGAATCGGCACGTGCAAAAAGCGTTGAATCGCCAATCATGCAGTCGAGCAACAACCGTTCATATGCTTCGGAAATTTTATTTTGTGCCAAATCAGAATAATGAAAAGCCATATTCACATTTTGCACTTTGTAACCGGCACCGGGAATTTTCATGCCAAAATCGACTGCAACACCTGCATCGGGACTAATCCGCAGAATAATCATATTGGTAGACTGGGCCATGCAGCGTTGCTTGAAAAGTTGATGTGGAGCCGGTTTCAGGTGAATGACTACTTCGGTGACGCGTTCGGGCAATTGCTTGCCGGTGCGGATATAAAACGGAATGTCATTCCAACGCCAGTTGTCAATGAAAACTTTCAACGCCACGAAAGTTTCGGTTCTGGAATTTGGTGCCACATCTTTTTCCTGACGATAACCTTTTTGAATCTGATCGTCAACATATGTTTCAATATATTGGCCACGAACGACATTCTCAGCAATTTCGGTGGGTTTTATCGGCCGCAACGATTGCAATACTTTTACAGTTTCATTTCGGATGGATTCTGAATCAAAAATGGAAGGTGGTTCCATGGCAACCACTGCCAAAACCTGCATCAAATGATTTTGAATCATATCACGCATAGCACCGGAAGTGTCATAATAACCACCTCGACTACCAACTCCGATTTTTTCTGAAGCTGTAATCTCCACCCGGTCAACATATTTCCGGTTCCAGATTGGTTCAAAAAAACCATTGGAAAAACGTGTCACCATTATGTTTTGAACGGTTTCTTTTCCCAAATAATGGTCGATACGGTAAATCTGGTCTTCGTTAAAACCAACCCGAAGTTTAGTGTCAAGATCAACAGCTGTGTCAAAACTATAGCCGAACGGTTTTTCAACGATAATTCGTTTCCAACCATCGGTTTCGATGTTCAGACCAAATTTTATAAGATTTGCCGCCACCACTTCGTACAGAAACGGCGGTATGGAGAAGTAATAAATTATATTTTTAGGAAGATTGAGCGAAGCAGAAAGTTTATCGATATAATTTTTCAACACACCAAAATCTTCTTCTGTTTGATTGTTAACTTTTTGATAATAAATGTGTTCTAAAAAAGATTTAAATTCATCCGGATTTTCTTCGGCACTGGTTTTTGCAAATTCAAGCATCGATGTTGAAACATCTGCACGATTGGTTTCTTCATTTTTTTCCTGACTTCCTGCACCAATTACGGCAAAATTTTCCGGCAGCAAATTGTCAAGGTAAAGCTGAAAAATTGCCGGCAGTAATTTTCGTTTGGCTAAATCTCCGTTTGAACCGAAAATGACCAGAATCTGGTTCTCAACCGGATTTTTCCGACCGTTTTTTTTAATTGTTTCTTCCATTTAAGATTGATAGTTGTTTTTTTATAACAATTAATTTAGCAATTCGTTCAGTTTGATATCTATATTAAATGTATTAAAACCACTTTTTTCGTTTGAAAAACCAGAGCATGGAAATGGAAGTCAGCAACATACACCCCACATTATAAAATAGCCGTGGCGCCAGTGTAGTTCCGGTAAGTTTTCAAAATTGGTGCCATAAACGCCGACAATAAAAGTGAGTGGAATGAAAATGACCGAAAATACTGTTAATATTCGCATAATATCATTCAGCTTTGTACTCATCGACGAATGGTAAATATTCAATTGATCATAAAGAATTTCGCGATAACTATCTGATAATTCAGAAGCTTCGTTTATGTTATTGTGCAATTCGCGAAAATGGATATAGTTTTCTTCATGAATAAATTCCGATTCCAGTTTAACCAGATTTTGAATCATTTCTTTAGCCGGTTTAATGTGTTTGCGGAGGAAATTCAATTCCCTTTTGTAGGCATTGATACTTTCCAGAATCTCTTTTTTTGGATCACTGGTCATTTCATCTTCCAGGTTCTCAATCCGTTCACCCAAAAGTCCAATCACATAAATATAATTGTCAACCACCACATCAAGCAATGCAAAGGCAAGGTAATCGGAACCGGATTTGCGGATTTTGTTTTTGTGTTTTCTGATTCTTTCGCGGATGGGTTCAAACACCAAATCTGGTTGCTCCTGAAAGGAAATCAATAAGTTATCGACAAAAATCAAGCTCAGATTTTCAGCCGATAGTGAGTCGGATTTTTCGTTGTATTTCAACATTTTAATGCTGGCAAATATTCCGGTTTCCAGTTCCTGAACTTTCGGGCGAGCGTCAGGATTCATTACGTCCGACAAAATATTATGCTCAATATTGAAAACTTTTGCCATATTTTCCATTAAATCAACGTTGTCAAGTCCGTCAACATTGAGCCAGGTAAGGTTTTTCGATTTTTTCAGCGCATTTAATTCTTCGGCTGATTTCACTTCCTGTTCGGTCACGTCCTCCAAATTAAAATCCATGGCGCGCAATACTATCTGCTCCGTTTTCTTTTCGCCTCTGAACACCAATGCGTATGGCGATAAACCGATTTCTTCCTTTTTCTTTGTGATATACCTGGACATAATATTTATTTGCGGGTTATATTTTTAATATATTCTTTTTTACGAAAACGAAGTGCGCTCCAATCGTCGTCGATGGCAATTTGACGAACTGGCAAAAGATCATATGGCGCCATCATCTGCCAACTTGAATCGCGGTTGAAGTCGCATTTATATTTCTTCGAAGTGCCTTTTGGATATGCCAACCAGAAAATAGGATCGCCTTTCAGGCAAGAAGCAATAAATCTTGCAGTATTTTCCAATTCGGCTTTTTGAATCCCAAAGAGGATGATAAATTCCACCTGATCTGTGGTTGCAATCTCTTTTTTGATTATTATTTCAGGTGGTACAGTTTCCAACATTGAGTCAAAAACATCCGGTTGATTAAGGACAAAGATTGTTTGTCCTTCTTTGTAGTTAAGTTTACTAAAAATTGAATCCATTTTCAATTTTTTTTAAAATTGGCAAAACCATTGAAATAAAACCTGAAAGCCGACATAAAAAGCGGCGTGCCCATGGCAACATAAAAAAAGGACAAATATTGAATCGGAACTAATCCGGTTAGGCGTAATGTTACTCCGAAACTGATCATAATGGTCATCAAAATATAGCTTCGCCAGTTAAAAAACGAAAAGAAACAAGGATGCTCGATTTCTAAATTCAGAATACGGTGAATGTGTTTCAACGAAATTTTGGAAAACATGAAAATGTAAAATGCAATGCCTGCGATAATACTAATTGATTCTTCAATAAGTAAAGTTTCTGAATTAAATCCAAGTGTTGAAAACCCTCTGAATAAGAGCATTCCGCCAGCGAAAGTCCATACAACTGCAGCTACAAAAAGCAAGTAACGCTTCGGAATTCCCGGCTTGGCGGCTTGAAGAAAAGAATTGAGTGATTTCATATACAAAAAAAAATTAGTAGGTAAAAATACAATTATAAATTTAGTTACAAAATTAAAAGTTCATGTTTTTATAACAAATATTTCAATAAGCTATGATAATCAATGAGTTTTGAATGATAAAAATAGTTGAAAAATCTGTTTCTTTGTTCGGCTCGTATATTTTTGCTACTTTTGCAAAAATTTTCGCTTATGACATTTGACATCGTTATTATCGGTTATATTGCTGGTTTTTGCACTGCTACCGCTCAATTCCCTCAGGCTTTAAAAGTTATAAAAACCGGTGATACGCAAAGTATTTCGCTGGGAATGTACACAATAATGACACTTGGCATTTTGTTTTGGTTCACTTATGGGTTGTTAATCCCTGATTGGCCCATGATTCTTGCCAACGGCGTGTGTCTGATTCCTTCAATTTATATACTTTACATAACAGTTCGGAATATTGCTAGAACGAAAAAACAGGTATTATGAAAAAGATACAAATTATTAACGGCCCAAATCTCAATTTATTGGGAAAACGTGAACCATCGGTATATGGAAATCAATCTTTCGAAACTTATTTAGAAGAATTAAAATTGCTTTTTCCGGAAACACAACTGGATTATTTTCAGTCGAATACAGAAGGATCGTTGATTGATAAAATTCAGGAAGTCGGTTTTAGTTACGATGGAATTGTGCTCAACGGCGGTGCATATACGCATACTTCTATTGCCATTGCGGATGCCATTCGTTCCATTTCGGTACCGGTGATTGAAGTTCATATTTCTAATGTTTTCAAACGCGAAGATTTTCGTCATCATTCCTATTTATCCGATGCCTGCAAGGGCTGCATTGTCGGATTTGGTATGGATTCTTATAGATTGGCCATCGATGCCATATTAAAATTCTGATAATTAAGGGTATTTATCAGAACATTTCTCGCTCAAATTAGTTTTTTAAAAGTATAATTTCAAATTTTTTTATGTCAAAATCGACCAAAATAGTAGCTACCATTAGCGACAAATGCTGCGATGTGGAATTCATTCAGGCACTTTTTAATGAAGGAATGAATGTCGTTCGCCTCAATTCTGCTCATTTACAAGCCGAAGGTTTTCTAAAAATTATAAACAACGTACGTGCTGTCAGCAATCAAATCGGTATTTTGATGGACACTAAAGGACCTGAAGTCCGCACAACCGTTGCACAAAACGATGAAATTGAACTTCATACCGGCGATGTGGTCAGAGTAGTTGGCAATCCCGATTTGATTTCAACACGCGAATGTATTGCTGTAAATTATCTTCATTTTGTTCGTGATTTGAAAGTGGACGATGATATTTTGTTCGATGATGGAGAAATTGATTTAAAAGTTGAGTCGAAAGATGCAGACAGTTTATATTGCCGGGCATTGAATGATGGCGTATTGGGGAGCCGCAAAAGTGTTAATGTACCCGGTGTCCGCATAAATTTGCCTTCGCTCACCGAAAAAGACCGCGTAAATATTGTTTTTGCCATTGAAAATAATCTCGATTTTATTGCACATTCATTTGTGCGGAATAAGTATGATTTACTTGATATTCAAAAGATTCTGGACGAACACAACAGTCAAATTAAAATCATTTCTAAAATTGAAAATCAGGAAGGTGTTGATAATATTGATGAAATTTTAGAGCACACTTACGGTGTGATGATTGCCCGCGGCGATTTAGGAATAGAAGTTGCTCAGGAAAAAATTCCCGGCATTCAACGCAGGCTGATTCGCAAATGCGTTGTTGCGCGTAAACCGGTGATTGTGGCAACACAAATGCTTCACACCATGATTAAAAATCCACGTCCTACCCGTGCCGAAATTACTGATATTGCCAATGCAATTTATTATCGTACTGATGCACTGATGCTTAGCGGCGAAACTGCCTACGGAAAATACCCGGTTGAAGCGGTTCGCACCATGGCTAAAGTGGCCGAAGAAGCTGAAAAAACCAAAATGGTTGAAAATGACATTCCGGTTTCATTAAGTACGGTGGATTTGACATCATTTTTAGCAAATGCAGCTGTTGAAGCAACTTCAAAACTTGGCACAAAAGCCATTATTACAGATACTTACAGTGGCCGAACTGCAAGACATTTGGCAGCATATCGGGGTATCAATCCGGTTTTGGCAATTTGCTACCACGAACGCTCAACCCGTGAACTGGCTTTATCATATGGTGTTTTTCCGATTTTTCAGGAAAATACCGGAAATACTCAGCAATATTTCATAAAAGCGTTAGAAAAACTGATAAAAGAAGAAGTTGTAAAACCGGAAGACTATATCAGTTACCTCAGCGGCAGTTTTGGTGTGGGATTTGGAACTACTTTCCTTGAAGTGAACCGTGTTGACAAAATTCTG
>CAIYTJ010000084.1 GCA_903929065.1 uncultured Bacteroidales bacterium
CGTCAATCCGCCTCAAGATTAACTTTAAGAACTTCCGTTTTTGTGTGGGACTTAATTCAGCACTGTCATTCATAACGATTGCCAATTCATCCAGCCATTCCAACCATGAGTCCTTGTCATTAAGGTGTTCAAGCTCAACTTGGGATGATTCTATTTGAATCGTTATCATTTTCAATTTTGCTTCAAGATCACGCTTCACACCTTGGTATACAGTGATTGATGAGTATTCCCCCATTGCATATGTCGATTCAACATTTACAAGTGCTTTTTCTATTTTAACCTTGGTCGCTATATTGCTGTGAATCTGGGACTTTAAATCCTCAATGTACCTCTTGATCTGTGTTGTATTTAGACCTTTACCGAATATCCCTTCATCTTGAAATTTATTTTTTATTTTGATTGAATCTGATAAAAAGGAAAAGATCACGTCCCAAAGCTCTTTGTCTGCTGCGGGGATATTAAGTGATCGTTTCATTTCACACTCAATCCCGTCCAGCTTATTACTGTTGAATCTTCGTTCTGGCATCGGGCAATAGTATAACTGTTGTTTGTCTTTGTTTTTAATCCGACCACTCATAGGGGTTCCACAACTGCACGTAAGAAAATCTCTGAATAAATAGAATTTACTTGTTCTGTTCATTTGTCCTTTCCTAATCAATAGCTCGTTACGGTGTTTATTTGCCTCATCAAAGAGTTTTGTTGAAATAAGTTGTGGTATACGATTCGATACAGTTTCCTTTGTTTTTTTATCATAGAAAACATCTACACCAGTGTATGTTTTATTTCTGACCATCAGTTGAAGACTGCCGAGCGACCACTTATTATTTTCACGCCTGGTTTGAATATTGTTTTGCTCAAGCATTAATTTTATATCCTTCATTTTAGTGCCTGATGCGTATTCTTGAAAAATTCGTTTTACCCAAATGCTTTCCGCTGTGTTTTCAGCAAGTCTGTTGCCTTTGCCATCACTTTCGAGTGTGTAGCCGAATGGACAATCACCACCACGCCAGTAATTTAGTTTGACCTTCTCAAGTTTCCCAAGTCTACTTCGTTCTGATCTTATCTTATTGTCATACTGTGAAATCTCTGATAGAATACCCAAGATCATGTTCTCCATGCTATCTTCGGTCTTGTGAATGCCTTTAGGAGTGTATAAGGTCACTAAATTTGTAACCATTTTTTGTCTTATTGTATACCATGTAATTTGGTTCCTTGATAGCCGATCAGTGTTATAAACGTAAAGATGTCTGACGATGCCTTTGTCCATTAACTTCAATAAATTGGACATTACTGGACGATTCAACAAGTCGTCACTTGCGCTGCTCTTACCACCTTCGTTGTGAATTTGATGTTCCATACCAAGTTGCTGGGCAAGTTTAATTCCGATTTCTTCCTGTGTTTTCAATGATGTGCCCTCAGTTTGTACCTGACTGGAAACTCTTTTGTATATATGGAGAACCTCTTTCATTAAACAGATTTACGCTAAAATTAAATAGGAATCAATAAAAAGGATGAGAAGTTCTCAATGAATCTAACCAGCGTAAATATTGTATTGGCAAACAGGATTTAATTTCCGAACCATTATCCCCTGTGTTTTTTTTCGAAGAAAAATATATAACACATGGTCTACAGTGAGCGCTCACTCTCCTTTATCTGTATCTAAAGTATTTGAACTTTCATCTTCAATATATTCCCGTAGCCCCACGTACAATTCTTTATCTTGTTCATATAGATCGCAATTAGGGTCTAACTGTGACATACCCAAACTATAATATTCGAATGATTTCTCGAATTCCCCAAGTTCGCAATGGAGCGGTGGAATAAAGCCAATAAAGCAATGAAGCGCACCAGCATTTACTTAGAAACCCACTACAAATAAATTGAAAATTTGCAATCATTATCCATGGTTAAAACTTTACAGCGAAAGGCAACAGGAATTGCGCTAATAACGTCCCTCATTTTATCCCAACAATTCATTCGAAAATTTGGTTCAGCAACAACTAAACAAGATTTGACACTATTAAATGTGTTTTTACCATTAAAGCAAGACATTACATTTTCTGGCAATAAATCTAAAATCACTTTTTGCTCTATTAGTTCTTTTATATTACAAAAAAGTGTTTGAGTATCCAGCGCATTCAGTGTATTAAATAATTCATGATAAACAGCCAATTGCAATCCCCCCCAACAAATTCCTGAACCATTATTTCCATGTTTCAATTCTAATTTACTTATTAAATCGAACATAAGTTATGATTGGCTAATCGGCACAAAAGACATATGGGCTGTTGATTTCATGCCTATCCAAATCAGCAAAAAGGAATTTATACAGTTTGATTATAAGCCCGATTACCTCTATTCAAAAGCCGAGTTAAATTCAATATCTAATGTTGATGAAATTTGCGAGCGAATTAATATCAAAGTAAAGAAGTCTGACGTTATTGTTGACGGGGGAAATGTAGTAAGGAGTAATAACAAAGTGATACTTTGTGATAAAGTTATTTTTGCTAATCTAAATAAATTTTCAAGGAAAGAACTAATAAGAGAACTACATGAACTCTTTCAAGTTGAAAAAGTATTCTTTGTGCCACAAGACCCGCTTGATGTTATAGGGCATGCGGACGGAATGATCCGCTTTGTTGATGATAATAAATTGGTTGTTAATGATTATAACTGGGAGCGTGAAGCAAAAAACAAGCAATTTGTAAGGGCATTTTATATTGCTTTAGACAACATTGGAATTGACTATGAAACGTTGCCATATAATCCATATAGTAATAAAACGACCTACCATGCAAATGGCATTTACATCAACTACTTACAGATGAACGATTTGATTGTGCTTCCCACTTTTGGATTTGAAGAAGATGAAATCGCAAAAACCAAGATGTCTGTGCTTTTCCCTCATTATAGAATTGAAACTATTGACAGTAACAGCATTGCACTAAATGGGGGTGTTCTCAACTGTATTACTTGGAATATCTGTACCTGAGTTTTTCAAAAGCTCTTTATGATCAGAGATTAATACGATAGCTTTCTACACTCATAGTATTTCCCATTAACCAATACTGACTGCTCAATCATTTTAGCACACATACTCTTTAATTCAACCGAAGAGAGTTTGTAGGAATCCACGTCAAATGTGTGGTGCGTTAAATCTGTTTGATATATAATTGTGACATCCATCATAAGCTGGGTTTACAATCGTTTACTATTTTTTATAAAAGGCTGAAAGGCGCTTTCAAATTTTGAAAGGTACTGCACAAAGAAATCGTTCATCTTTTGCCAATCAGCTTCATTAAATAGACTAACACCTTCCAATTCAAATATTACCCTACTCATTTTGTTTTCAGGCAATTCTTCCCATCCCAGTGGATTCCCAAAGGATTGCTCAATTGCTTCTTTGTGTTTTGCCAGACCTTTAAAATATGCTTTATTGTTTTCCTTGCTTGAAGTTGATATGCTTAACTGAATTTTTATTGAATATTTTGTAATTATCAGTGTATATGCCAACCCACCTATACCTGCACCTGTACTTAACCAATGATCTTTGGAAGGATTTACTTTATCGAACAAATCAGTTTGAATCAGCAATGGCAGCAACTGTTGCCAATATCTTTTTCTTATTCCAAAGCGGTTGGGTTCTGTTACATGTTCATCGCTTGATGAGTACTTAACAAATAACTCGTCTTCAAGCTCAAATAGACTAAGGAGTTTTTTCAGGATGACGAACTTACTGTTACTGTCAATGTTCGATTCAATAAACCAACCATTTAGAACTTCCTGGGCAGTTCTGAAGTCGGACGATTGTCTTGTTATTTTAAGGACATTTTGTCCATTGAGTAGTAGCTGTGAGTTTTTTTCAAACAACCGCCTGATGATGTAAAAATACATCTGAGCAACAGCGTCCTCTTCAATTTTGGTGTTTTCAAAAATGAAATACTCCAACTTCTTGAAGGTCGGGCTGTCGGCATCAAAAATGTTTTGCTCCTCCGTTTCTCCTTCTTCGTTAACATCAACATCTGGGTACTGCCATATTTCCAGAAAACGTGAGTAGATAATATTGAATCGCTCTTCGTATTTTGAGATATCCCAAACATCGATCGATCTTAAAAAAGTATTTAGCCATAGCCTGCTGAATTGATAGCCCTGTTCTCTGCCATCTATATTCATTGCCTTTTTATCCAAGAATGATCGATTTCCTAACGCCCCGTTGTTGCCAGACAGTGTCAAATTTGCTATGGTGTTTAATAACTTGTCTTTAAACAGAATAAAATCCTCCTGTGGTAATGCGCTATTCCACTCTTCGTTAGGAGTTTTGGGGAAGATGTGCTCGATTGTGATCAAATCACTATTCGTGTTTACATACTCACGATTGTTGTGATTCTCCAGCAACTCAAAAAGGTAGTTTCTGTTTTTGGGCTGGGTGTTGTATAAGTCCTTATCCTTCAGTGCAGTTTTCAGGTCTTCATTTGTAGGTAATTTGGCACTTCCTTTCTTCTTTACTAATGCACTGGCTATTGAACTAAAATATTCCTCAGTGTCAACCTCGGAGTACAGCGTCATAAATATCTTATTCAAAGCATTCGTTGGCAACCCAACTATGAACCTCCGCCAGGCATAGGTTTGGATTAATTTCAGTATCTTGATTAAATCATCTTTAGGAAGTAACCCGTTATCATAGTCTTCAAAAACCTGAAGTAAAAAAGGGTATGCAACGTTTATCTCCAACCGATTGATATATTCCAACTGCCTCCTGATATCTACGTCTATAACAGAATCAGGGTTATTAAGCTTTTTGTAATGGACGGAAAGCGACTTTATGTTCTCTAACTCTTGCTGATAGGATTCATTTTTTTTGTTGGTGTAAATGGTTTTGAAATCAGCATAGACTTTATTCTTGTTCGGTATCTTCTTATTGCGAAGCGTTAGATAATCTCTGATAAACTCAGACACCAAAGATACTTGCCTTACATAATCCCTTGCATTTTCTTCAATCGGGCTCCAAATGGTTTCAAAAATTCTATTCTGGTCTTTAGGGGGCAAATCCATTAGAATGTAATTTCTGATTAGATCTGACTGAGATAAATCCAATCCTGTAGAGTTCAGGCTTTCAAAAATTCTTTGCGGATCGTCTTTATCCCTTTCCAGGGATATCTCAACGAAAATGAGTCTGTTTAATCCGCTTAATATAGTTTCAAAGTTCTCGTCACTAATAATCTCTCGAAAATAATTGTAGTTCTCAATTACGTTTGAATATGTTGGGAATCCACTCTCCAAACTGAGCAAGATTGCTTTGAAAGCCTGCGAATTTGTATCTGTTTGTTTGAGTTTTAATTTACTTGATTCATTCCTCACATACTGATTGGTGAGGAACATATTGTATAGCCTTTCTGCATCTTGTACGTTCCCGTTTTCTTTTGCGAATCGATACAATGCAACGTAAAGGATATTAATAGTTGTAAGACGCTGTTGCCCATCAATAATGACCAATTCCTTAACCTCATTTGTACTGTAGGTGCCCTCATGAATAAATACAATACTACCAATAAAATGGGTGCCTCTTTTTTCCCTTTCTACTGAAAGAATATCATTTAGTAGTTCTCTGCACTCGGAGTTAGTCCAGTCATAATTTCTTTGGTATACAGGTATTACAAACTGTACATTAGGGGCTTGCAGGAAATTTATTATTGGCAATTCATTTGCTTTCATATCTCTTATTTAATTTTCGCTGGTGACAAATTTATTTACTCCGCCAGTACGTGGTCAACAACGTCACCTATGTTTCTGGCTACTATCAATTCCAGGTTTTCACCTGTAGATTCAGATAGCTCTTTAAAATGTTTCTTGCCACATTCTATTTTTCCTTGTTCTGATGGGCGCAGGAACTCATATCCGAGGGTGCCCTTGCTTTCAACCACGAAATACAACTTCTCTTGGTCATCTTTTTCAAACAAAATTGCCCAGTCTGGATTGTAGGTGCCCAGAGGGGTGTCTATCTTGAACCAGGCGGGCAGCTTGACATATACCTTGATGTTGTCGTTCTTTTCAAACTCTTTTGCCAGCTCCGATTCTATTCCGCTATCATACACCACATATTCAAATGGTGATTTGGTGCTTTCCAACATATTACTTTTAAGGTAGCCTATCAGTTCTTCGTTTTGAAAAAGCTCCTGGCTGTAGTATTCCTGATCTCCGATCTTCTTGTAAACGATACCATCTACAATGTGC
>CAIYTJ010000085.1 GCA_903929065.1 uncultured Bacteroidales bacterium
AGACAAAACACCTATACGTGACTTGCTATGCGAAGAACGTCAATTCAATCAAAATGTCAAAGAGCAACTTAGCTTATTTTAATATCAATACATGTTAAATGTAAACGCAACAGCAGTAATTCAGAATGCATAATTTTTAATTCATAATGCACAATTCAAAATGCATAATTATTTCCGAACAAAAGTACTGAAAAGCCGTAAACAAAACAACCGCTGTTCTGGATAGAGCACCGGTTGCTTTCTTTAAGTCCCTCTCCTTGGGAGAGGGATTTAGGGTGAGGTCAATAATTCTGTTTCTCTTCTTCAAAATACGCCTGAGGATGCGCACAGGTTGGGCATGCTTTCGGAGCTTCTTTTCCAACGTGAACATGACCACATTCGCGGCATTGCCAGGTTGTTTCTTCTTCGCGTGAGAAAACTGTTCCGGCTTCCACCCGTTTTTGTAAGCGGCGATACCTTTTTTCGTGCTGAGCTTCTACAGCAGCAATTTTACGCCAGGCAGCAGCTATGTTTGGAAAACCTTCTGCATCGGCCACGTCGGCAAAATGAGGATACAAATCAGTCCATTCTTCATTTTCGCCGTTGGCGGCTTCTTTCAGATTTTCAGCGGTTGTTCCAACTACACCGGCAGGATACGATGCCGTAATTTCTACCACTCCACCTTCCAGATAACTGAAAAATTTCTTGGCGTGAACTCTTTCCTGTTCGGCAGTTTCCAGAAAAATAGCGGAAATTTGCTCAAAACCTTCAGTTTTGGCAGTCTTGGCAAACATGGTGTAGCGGTTACGAGCCTGGCTTTCGCCGGCAAACGATTTCAGTAAATTCTTTTCGGTTTCTGTTCCTTTAATACTTTTCATTTTGATGAAGTTTTAAATGGTTTATATTTTTATTTAGTCGAGTTCTTCTGTTTGCAAAGTTAGTAAAAAAGAAAATTAAACGGTTATTGAACTTCTTCTTTCTTTTGGGTGATTTTCAATATAAATTTACTCAGAGCAGGATAATTAGTAAGTAAAATATATCCCAGAATCAAACTAATAATACTTAATGCCCACTGATTACCATTTTGGTAAGTGTATCCAAAACTGTCAGCCAAATCAGTTGAAATGTGAATTTTGACATAATAATAGGTTTGGACAATAAAAGTGGGAATAAAATTGACAATAAGCATACAGCCAACAATGATCAATGCAAGTTTCACAATATTGCCCATATTGAAATTTGAAAATTCAATTCGGTCTTCATCAAATCCGCGGTCCAGTTTCAACCACCTAATTATTTTGTCTGTATAAAACACAAGTAAAATGAATACAACAAAACATATCAGGAAGAATCCAATTGTATATGGAATAAGCGAGTAATCCGTTCGACTGAAAATAGCGGAAAAAAGAAATGGCAATTGATTATACATCGTAGTAATAAGCCAGTAAATTCCAGCTAATTTAATAATTATGCGAAAAAGATCCTTTTTAGTCATATTGAATTAAGTCAAAAATTAAGTTTTCAAAAATACTGATTTTAGTTTAACCTTACAACAAAACATCCATTTATTTTCCAAATTGTATCATCCTTTAAAATCAGTATCTTTGCACTTCAAAAATTTAAAAACATGGTCAGTTATTTACAAGTGGAAAATCTCACCAAATCATTTGGCGATAATCTGCTTTTCGAAAATATATCTTTCGGCATTGCCGACAATCAGCGCGTGGCGCTCATTGCCAAAAACGGAACAGGAAAAACCACTTTGCTTAATATCATCGCCGGAAACGAAGATTATCAGGGCGGAACCATTTCATTCAGGCGCGATTTGCGCATTGGTTATCTGGACCAGAATCCTGATTTTCCAAAAGAGCTGTCGGTGATTGATGCTTGCCTGCGTTCGGATAATGAAGCTGTGCGAACCATTGCTGCCTACGAACATTGCATGATGTCCGAAAACCACACCGGACTGGATGAAATTCTTTCGCAAATGGATTTGCACAAAGCGTGGGATTACGAAACGCGTATCAAGCAAATTCTGGGCAAACTAAAAATAACCAACTTCGAACAATTGATTGGTGAACTATCTGGTGGACAGTTGAAACGTGTCGCACTGGCTAATGTATTGATTTCAGAACCGGATTTATTGATATTGGATGAACCGACCAACCACCTCGACCTTGAAATGGTGGAGTGGTTGGAAGATTTCCTGAAACGCTCCACCATGGCGTTGCTGATGGTGACGCACGACCGCTATTTTCTGGACCGTGTTTGTACCAATATTATGGAAATTGACCATCAGGGATTGTTTCAATACAGCGGGAATTATTCCTATTACCTCGAAAAACGGCAGGAACGCATCGAAAACTGGAATGCTGAAAGTGATCGAACCGTCAATCTCTATAAAAAAGAACTGGAATGGATGCGCCGACAACCGCAGGCACGGGCACACAAAGCCAAATCGCGTCAGGAAAGTTTCTACGAAATAGAAGAACGCGCCAAACAACGCCGCAACAACGACAAGGTGCAACTGGATGTGAAAGCCAGTTACCTTGGTTCAAAAATATTCGAAGCAAAATACATTTCCAAAGCTTACGGTGATCTGAAGATTCTGGACAATTTCTATTACAACTTTGCCCGCTACGAAAAAATGGGCATCGTGGGGAAAAACGGAACGGGCAAATCTACCTTTTTGAAAATGTTGTTGGGCGAAGTAAAACCGGATAGCGGAAGTTTTGATATTGGCGAAACGGTGGTGTTTGGGTATTACAGTCAGGATGGATTGGCGTTTGACGAGCAAATGAAAGTGATTGATGTGGTGCAGGATATTGCTGAAGAGGTAAATCTGGGGAACGGCAAGAAAATGTCAGCGTCACAATTCCTCCAGCATTTCCTTTTTACACCCGAAACGCAATACAATTACGTGTATAAGCTGAGCGGTGGAGAAAAACGGCGACTGCATCTTTGTACCGTGCTGATGTGCAATCCGAACTTTCTGGTCCTCGATGAACCAACCAACGACCTCGACATTGTAACACTGAACATATTGGAAGAATACCTGCAATCGTTCAAAGGATGTGTGATTGTGGTAAGTCACGACCGTTATTTTATGGACAAAGTGGTGGATCACTTAATGGTTTTTAAAGGCAATGCAGAATTAAAAGATTTTCCGGGAAACTACACGGACTACCGCGAATGGAATGAATTGATGGAAGAACAGGAACGGGAGGAAAAAAAGAAACAAGATTCAAGAACCAAGAGCCAAGATAACAGTCAACAGTCAACAGTTAACAGTCAACAGTCAGCGGCTAAAAGGAAACTAAGTTACAAGGAAAAGCAGGAATTCGATACGCTCGAAAAAGAAATTCCTCAACTGGAAACTGAAAAAACCGAACTGGAAAATCAACTGGCATCGGGCATTCTCACCAGCGACGAAATCATTAAAGCTTCACAGCGACATGCCGAATTGAATGAACTCATTGACGAAAAAACCATGCGGTGGTTGGAATTGAGCGAGATATAATACAATCAAAGATTCGTTCTTAAATAGTCACGATTTATTTCCAATTCCTAAAGATCTTAGTTTGTTTTCTCAACATCCAGTTTAATGTTGGAACATGTTTTGCAACATAAAAAACACTAATAACGCTGACATTAAAGTAGTTGAACAATAACTTGTTGTAGTAATGTTGTATATTTTGTGACGACTGAATGAGTTTTTGTGTATGTAAATAAAGGTGTATATTCACATTATAGGATTATATTTGCATAATTAAATTAATCCCAAACTCATGAAGAAAAATCAACTCTTTTTATTCATTTCAATTTGTATCTGTTTTTCAGTAAATGTAAAATCTCAGACAATTTCCGATGCGGATTTGTTTGGACCTAACGTTTATATTTTTAGCCCTACCGACAATATGAGTACGATTGCTACAACAATCAATAACATTCATACTGCCATGTTTCAGGATCAGTTTAGCTCCAAACGGTATGCTTTTTATTTTAAACCGGGTGATTATACACAAGCCGGAGCATTTAATATTGCTTATTATACTCATATAGCCGGCTTGGGTAAGGTGCCAAACGATGTAAGAATATCAAATGTAAATACTCCCGCACCATTACCTAATAACAATGCAACCTGTACTTTTTGGCGTTCAGCCGAGAATTTCACAGTAGCAGGCACTTCAACGAGCACCATGAGTACATGGTTTCAATGGGCTGTATCACAGGCGGCACCACTAAGACGTATCAATTCAGAACGCAGAGCACATTATCAATGGCAATATGACGGTTGGTGCAGCGGTGGATTTACCGGTGATTGTAATTTCAAAGACAGAGCGGGTTCATGGTCACAACAACAATGGTATTTCAGGAACTCTTACGTTGAATTAGGTTCTAAGGATTATAGTGCCGGTGGTTGGAATCTTTGTTACCAGGGTATGACCTTTGGACCGACTGTAAACATGGCTTCTGTCAGCGATAACTGGACCACAAGCGGCGGTGCGTGGAACAATGTTAGCCGCGTAGAAACAACGCCGATAATACGCGAAAAACCATTCTTATTTATCGGAGATGATGGAAGATATAAAATTTTCAGACCAGGTTTACGTTATGATTCAAAAGGACCATCGTGGACTCCGACTAATATAGGCGTAGGTGATACTTTTGATCTCATAAATGACTTTTTTGTAGTCAAACCCGGAACAACAGCTCAGACAATGAATCAACAATTGCTGGCCGGAAAAAATCTGTTTATAACTCCGGGAATGTATGAATTATCAGAACCTCTTTTGGTGAACCGCCCAAATACAATTATTCTTGGGACCGGTTATGCCACACTGATTCCTGCAGCATCTGATACTGCTTCAGCAATTATAATAGGTGATGTGGATGGAGTAACAATTGCCAGTTTACTTTTTGACGCACATTATAGTTCCAGAACATTATTGCAGGTGGGACCTAAAAATGCAATCGTTGACCATAGTGCAAATCCTACCTTGCTGGCCGACTTATTTTTTCGGGTAGGTGGTTTTGTGAGTACAAATGTAAATGTTGACATAGCTCTTGAAATCAACAGCTCGGATGTTATCGGCGACCATTTCTGGATTTGGAGAGCCGATCACGGACAAGGTGTTGGCTGGGTCAATAATACTGCAAAAAACGGGTTAGTGGTTAACGGACATTATGTTACAATTTACGGTTTATTTAATGAACATTTCCAGCAATACGGAACCCTTTGGAACGGCGAAAAAGGACGATTGTATTTCTATCAGAATGAAACACCCTACGATGTACTCAAACAATCTGATTATATGAGTCATGATGGAACTGTGAAAGGTTATGCCGCTTATAAAGTTGCTGACAATGTAAATTATCACAATGCATCAATGCTGGGTATGTACGACGTGTTTATAAATACTCAGGGAGCTCAAATAGCAGTAGCAAACTCTATGGAAGTGCCTAATTCAAAAGGAGTAATTATTCACAACGCCTGTGATGTTCGAATATCCACGGATAATATGGGCGGTTTCCAATCTGTTATCAACGGACAAGTACAAAGTACATTTTATGTCAACGGTGCAGGATCCCGTTTTTATATTGTGGATTATGCAGGGACTCAGAATCCGTTACCGTGGACACGTCCAACAAATGCCACTGGCGTTCAGTTGATTGAGGAAAATCCTGTATACGTTTATCCAAATCCGGTTGTAACCAATCTGATAATTAATACAAAAGAAACAGATGTCCGTGTCGACATTTCCGATCTGACCGGTAAGAGAATTTATAGCCAGACAGGTGTTAATCCAATCAATATGGAATCGTATCAAAAGGGTACTTATTTGGTAACTCTCAGCAACAGAAATGGTATTCTGAAAACAGTCAAAGTAATAAAATAAGCTGAACCTTTCAAGACTCACTTGATTGCAATTTATTGAGAGTTGGAGATGTTATAATCTCCAACTCTTTTTTTGCTATTTATACCATAAATATGGTATATGAAAATACCTTATCAGTGCGATTGTGAAAACAGTTAGAACCTTGTATTTTTGCAATATCAAATCAACTGATAAACAAATAACCAATTAACCATAAAAGAAAATGGCAAAAATTGCAAAAGACCTTACCGCATTAATAGGCAATACACCGCTGGTGTATTTATCAAATTACAGTGCAAAGAAAAATTTAGAAGCTACTGTTATCGCGAAACTTGAATCGTTTAATCCGGCAGGTTGCGTAAAAGAACGTATAGCCCTGTCGATGATTGAAGCTGCAGAAGCAGCCGGAATCCTGAAAGCAGGAGTGGAAATTATAGAACCTACCAGCGGAAATACCGGCATCGGGTTGGCCATGGTGGCTGCTATAAAAGGCTACAAACTGACGCTGACCATGCCCGAAACCATGAGCGTGGAACGCCGTAACTTATTAAAAGCATTCGGAGCTAATCTGGTACTGACACCCGGCCCAAACGGAATGAAGGGTGCCATTGCCCGTGCATTGGAACTTCACGAAGAAAATCCGGCTTCCTTTATTCCTCAGCAATTTGAAAACGCAGCCAATCCTGCAATTCATAAAAGTACTACCGGCCCCGAAGTATGGAATGACACCGACGGCAAAGTGGATATTTTTGTTGCTGGCGTGGGTACAGGCGGAACCGTTAGTGGTGTTGGAGCTTATTTGAAAGAAAAAAATCCGAACATCAAAATCGTGGCTGTTGAACCTGCCGACTCACCTGTTCTTTCAGGCGGAGCACCCGGACCTCATAAAATTCAGGGTATCGGCGCGGGATTTATTCCTAAAAACTTCAATCCGGATGTGGTTGATGAAATTATTCAGGTTAGTAATGACAACGCCATTCTTACTTCGCGCCAGTTGGCACAACAGGAAGGTTTGCTGGTTGGTATTTCTTCCGGAGCTGCTGCTTATGCCGCCACCGTGATTGCCCAACGCCCCGAAAACAAAGGAAAAGTAATTGTTACACTTTTGCCCGATACCGGCGAACGCTATTTATCAACATTGCTTTATGCATTTGAAGAATATCCATTGTAATTTACTATTTATTCATTTACCATTTACGATTGGGGTTTCGCGATTTTGAATCGCGGACATTTATCAGTAAAAGAATTTGAATAATCCTAATAACGCGATTGAAAATCGCGAAACCCATTAAAACAACAAAATATGTCAGACAACAATTTCAAATTCGAGACACTGCAGGTGCATGCAGGTCAGGTAGTGGATGGAACAACCAAGGCGCGCGCGGTTCCTATTTATCAAACAAGTTCGTATGTATTCGATGATGCAGCCGATGGTGCTGATTTATTCGCTTTACGCAAATTCGGTAATATCTATACCCGATTGATGAACCCGACCACGGATGTATTCGAAAAACGAATCGCTGCTCTCGAAGGCGGAGTAAATGCATTGGCTACCTCATCCGGACAGTCAGCTCAGTTCATTGCCCTGAATAATATTATTGAAGCAGGCGACAACTTCGTTTCTACTTCGCACCTTTACGGAGGAACCTACAACCAGTTCAAAAACCAGTTTAAACGGTTGGGCGTGGAAGTAAGATTTACGGCCGATGATAAACCGGAAACTTTCGAAAAACTGATTGACGACAAAACCAAAGCGCTTTACCTGGAAACCATCGGAAATCCTGATTTGAATATCCCCGATTTTGAAGCGGTGGCTGCCATTGCCGACAAACACGGTATTCCATTAATTGTGGATAATACGTTCGGTGCCGGTGGTGCCATCTTCCGTCCGTTGGAACACGGAGCTACCATTGTGGTGGAAAGTGCAACCAAATGGATTGGCGGTCACGGAACATCGCTGGGCGGTGTAATTGTGGACAGTGGTAAATTCAACTGGGGCAATGGTAAATTCCCTGCTTTCACCGAACCATCGGACAGTTACCACGGGTTGGTATTCTGGGATGTATTTGGTTTCGATGGTCCGTTTGGCAACATTGCTTTCAACATTCGTGCACGCGTAGAAGGCCTTCGCGACTGGGGAAATGCCATCAGTCCGTTCAATTCTTTTCTGCTTTTACAAGGACTGGAAACACTTTCGTTGCGCGTTGAACGGCATGTTCAGAATGCACTGGAACTGGCAACCTGGCTGGAAAAACATCCGCAGGTGGAGTATGTAAACTATCCGGGATTGAAGAGCAGTCCTTATCATGATTTGGCAACTAAATACCTGAAACGCGGTTTTGGTGGTGTGCTTTCGTTCAAACTGAAAGGCGAACCTGAAAAAGCCGATGCATTGATCAACAGCCTGAAATTAATCAGCCATCTGGCCAATGTAGGCGATGCTAAATCGTTGATTATTCACCCGGCTGCTACCACCCACGAACAATTGTCACCCGAAGATAAAATATCCGCAGGTGTTTTCCCGGGATTACTCCGCGTATCGGTTGGAATTGAAAATATTATTGATATTAAAGCGGATTTGGAACAGGGATTCGCCGCGATAAAATAAAAATCGGTTAAGTTAGTAGTTAATTCGAAAAAAGAGCATCTCAATGATTTGGGATGCTCTTTTTTATCTTCTGATTTAAGAATAATTTAGGAGAATGATTGTTTCAATTAACAGGATTTTCCTCTATCTTTGAGCTCTCTTAAATTTAATAGGTTTCGCATGAAGTGCTTGTTGTCCGTAAAATTAATTCTAATACTGTTGATTTTTTCATCGTGTAATATTTTATTCGATATTAAGGATGAAAATAAATTAGTGGAATGTAAATCCGGATGCTACGATATAAAATTAGATGGTTCAATTATCGACAATGTCACCAAAAATGCCATAAAAAACACACCCATAACATTAAACTGGACTAATCCAATTTGCGCAACCTGCCCCGATAATATCGTTGCCATTCAATACAGTAACGACACAGGTACTTTTTCATTCTCAAATGCCATTGACACCAGTTACTTTTCGAAAGGGTATCATTTAAACATATCCATTCCGGAGAAAAGCGACTATATTATTTTCCCGAAAGAAAAGATTTTTTCAGTCTATAATCCTACCGACAACATTTTAAAGAGTCTGAAATTTGAACTCTATCCCAAAACTCAGTTATTAATTCAGCTTGTGCGGGAGAAATCAGATGCTTTTGATACTTTTATAATAGGACATGCATTCCGGAAAGACATCGGATATACCGACAGGACCATCAAAAAAAGCTCGAATCAATACGATTATCCGCTGAATGATTCATTCAATGTGGAAACATCAGCCGATATTAAAACCTACATTACCTGGACTAAAATAAATAACGCTGTGCGGTTAGTAAAAACGGATTCTATTATCTGCAAACGAAATGTAATCAATACCTATAAAATATCGTATTAAGTCTCCGCTGGTGCGATTTTGCAAATCCATACCTTATTCAACCTGCAATAACCCACGCTGCCGCACGATTGCATCGTGTGGCAACAACTCTATATCAACACAACTTCCAATAATACCTTTTTTACCTGCATTGTATTTCTTTTTTTTTATTGTTTACTTGCCAACTTACCTGCCACACGATGCAATCGTGCGGCAGCAGAGGAAATCGTGCGGCAGCAGAGGATTAGAAATAAGAAAAGCAGATGAAACCACCTGCTTTTTTTATCAATCATTTAATTGTTATTATTGACTTACAGTCTGTTATTTTTGAATCAACACTTCTGATATATTAGTGACACATTATCAATTGATTAATCTGCTTTCAATATTGTTTCATAATAATCTCCCTGGCTTGTTGATTACCTGATACAACAGCCTTTTTGAGATAAAACATAGCAAACTCCTTTGATTTTATATCAAATCTGGTCATGTCCCATAAATCTGCCTTTTTACCACCATTAAATGCTTTCCACAAACACATGTAAATATCAAAATAAGCAGGAGGATAGTTGTAACGATTGGCCATTACAATCGAATAAAATATCACCTCGCGTTCAACTCCTTTGCTCTTGTATAATTCTTTCATTCTTTTGTATGCCTGAATATCACCCAACCTACATATTTTACGTTGGTCAATTGAATCTGCAAAAGGCTGAATACAACATGTAGTAATTGAAGATGTACTATTATTATCAACTTGCTTTTCAATCTTATCATGAATAAATTTATACTTTATTCCGTACCGATCAATGTATATTTCATTCTTTTCTCTTCTAATTCTTTCTCTTTTGCCTAACTCGGTTGCTTTAATAATCAATTCCTTTGCTTTGCTTTCATCTTTAACCACACCATTTCCATCCATATACATTTCCGCTAAATAAATATTTGAAATACCATCACCTGCTTCAGCTGCAGCTTTCATTCTACTTATTAACTGATTGGCAGTAATTTTATCTAGTGAATCCATACAGAGAATACCACTTTTTAATCGTGGAAAGAAGCCTGAAAATGATTCGAAATAAAAATTATAGTCATTCTTTTCATATTTATTTGTTGAGATTAGCCGGTATAAAAAATTATTTTCGATATAATAAGTTGAAAACCTTCTATAATAAATATCATTACCGGTGTCGATATACATTTGTTTTGCCTCTTCAGTACTCATTTTATCAATAGTCTTTTCACTTACATATAAAGTATCATAACTTTTACTGAATGTGAAAGGCCCTTTAGGTGAATTGCATGAGTTCGTGCAAACAAAAAATATGATGACAAATATATTTCTCAGAAAATTAAACCTTAACAAGTTTAGTTTTTTATAATCCCAATATAAATAATTATTCATATAATTTTTGAATTTGTGTTTTCTGTAATATGTTAATTGATGTATGCGTAAATTTTCAAGGTTGCTAAACAACTTATTATTTACCCAGTTCGCCGTAGCGTACAAAATCCAGCATCCGCTGTTCGGCATAGCGTCCCGCTATGTCGCAGCTAAAAGGAAGTCTC
>CAIYTJ010000086.1 GCA_903929065.1 uncultured Bacteroidales bacterium
CCCCTCCAGAGGAGGGGAAAGGAGGGGAAAGGAGGGGATTAAAAGGCAGTTGTTGTTCAGAATGCGGGAGATTTAGAGGGGTCAAAAAGGAGAAAGTCAGAATTTTAAATAGTAGATTATATCTTTCCGATTACTTAACTCGTATTTGAATTGAATCATTCAATCTTTAAATCATCCCTTTTAACACAAGACTAAGCAACACGAGAAATGCAATACCCATTAATCCGAAAAATAAAGGAGCGGGCCAAAACTCATCCCAGGTGTTTACTACCCCCTGATTTGGGTGGTTGGCAAGATAAATGACTTCGACCTTGTCACCTGCTTTCAGACGAGACAACGGCTTGGCCAATGACCTGCGAATGGTATGGGATATCCCTGATGCATCGTTAAAAACAATCATCGGGAAAAGACCGTTGGCTAAACTCCCATCGCTCAGCCTCGAGCTATTCCATTCTGATCCTGTGACTTGCCCGACTGTCCTCGTGCCATTAGTACGTAAGTCAATTGCTGTCTGAGAAGTCCAATATGCTCCCACAATACACGCAGGAATAGCTAAAGACAAAATAAATAGAGCAGGAAAACGAATCGGATTCAGTTTAAAGTGAGAAATGACGGCAGGAAGCAGATGTAAGGGATCATCCATTGAAGAATCCCCTGTCACAAGAATGCCGGATATCCACATCAGAATAATAATAAAGGCAAAACCCAGAACAAAGCCTGCAGGTACAAGCGGAAACTCCTGCCCTAGAAGGAACTGGGTATTTTTAGGATTTGACGGGCTATAGGCTACTTTTATCGCATCACCTGTTCGTAATGAGAGTTTGGAAGTATAGGACCGGCCGCTTACTCTGATATGTTCACCGTCTGAGGTTACAAATTCAACCATCGGAGATACCAATGCTGCTTTTCCGGGTTCACGGGAAAACCGTGAAGAGCTATCCATTCCCACAACAATCCCTTCCGCTCTCTTCCCTGTAATCAACAGGTGGACAGAATTCGACATAATATAACCCGCTAATAACAGCAAAAGCACAACAACAATGCTTAAAAGCCAGCTAACCCAACTTGTAGTCATAATTTATAGTATAAATAAATTTATATTTTGTTTATTGCCTCAAATCAAAAATTCTATCTTTTACTGCTCTTTCTCCGATAATAAGCTTAATTTGGGCTTCAATAATACATATTCCTACTGTTTTATTCTTTTTATCGATCTTAAAGGCGAAATCAGTTATGTTATCATTTTTACTTTTAAGGGAAATAATATTCGAAGGGATCAGAGTTTTTCCAACACAATCGCCGCTGTAACATATTGAGTAAGTTTGATATTTTTCGAGTCCATTTATTTGTCCCTCAGCTAAAAAACTACTTTTTGTCGGGTAGGTTTATTTTCTTTGTCTAAAATATATTCCCCTGCAATCATCTGTTCATTAAGGAAATAGTCAAAATTTTTTTATTTTATCACCCGTTTCAATTTGCATGGTCATTTTATTAATTCGTCAAAGTTGAATTTGTAAACCTCCTGACTGGAAAGCACATAAAACGATGTTTTGTCGAAGGTGAAGTCATAAATGCCAGGCAAGCAATATTCACTAATTAGTCTCTTACCCTTAAAGATCAAAACGCTGTACACGGTATTGTTGCTGTTTCTTATGTTTTTATACCACTCCTGCAATACAATTTTACACCCTTTATAGTCCTCTGAAATAGTAAACTGAGAGATCGTTGTCTCAAATAAGAAACCATTTTTTATTGTGCTTATTCCAACATTATGTAAATACTTGTTTTCGGCAGTCTTAGGAACAAAACCAGGTAAAGAGCCGGTTACCAAACCATTTTTTTTGTTGATAATATAGTTTTTATCCTCATAAACATGTTGGGTGTTACCGAGCTTGTTAG
>CAIYTJ010000087.1 GCA_903929065.1 uncultured Bacteroidales bacterium
TGAATCTGTTTCAATAAAAACAAACATCCAAAAAAGAGTAAAGTTATACCCCATGCCAACCGGTTATCTTTTTTTGTTGCCATTTTGATTAGATTTAAGCAATTAAGTAATGATAAAGATTTAATGATATATTTTATAAGTACTTTAATTCAGCAAATAAACCGCTAAGAACCGCAAAGAAAAAATTTATTTTTCTTTGCCCCTGGCGCTTCTTCGTGTTTATTGCGGTTAATAGTATTGTTCTACAAAACAATTTAAGATTTACATCTATAGATACTCTTTAGTACTTAGTTATGAGCGATTAATAAATTTCAGTATGAATTTTTTCAACGGTCAACTTTTCTTCATCATATGGTTTCCTATCTTCATTTGGATAACCAATCGAAAGTATATTCAACACTGCAAAATGTTCAGGAATCAGTAATAAGTCACGAATATATGATTCTGACGTAATTTCTTCATTTTTCATTCGGTTATAAACCTGAATCCAGCAACTGCCAAGACCCAAATCCTGAGCCTGAAGCTGCATAATAATTGCAGCAATTGATGCATCTTCCATCCAAATATCACTTTTGGTTGTGTCTGCAATAACAACAATTCCAAGTGGTGAATCTGCCAGAAATTGAGATCCATGCTGTCTGCAATTGGCCAGTTTAAAAAGCATTTCTTTGTCTGTCACTATTACAAATTCCCAGGGATTACTTCGTTTAGAAGCAGGCGACATTAAAGCTGCAGTTGTAATTATGGATATTTTTTCTGTTTCAACTGATTTTGGAAGATATTTTCGAATACTCCTTCTGCTTTTTAAAAGATCGTAAAATGAATTCATCATTTGTATTGAAATGAGTTACTGTTTAGGTTGTTTTTCAACAAGATAAGTAATAATACAGGTAGGTTTTAGGATACCTTTCAGGCGATCGTATGGCAAAGTTACTTCCGTTTGACCCATATAATAAGGTGCAATTTCATAAGGATTAAACACATAATTAATTCCTTCATCGGTTATGTAAAAATTACCGTTTGGTTTAATTGAATCCGTCCAGAAATCAGTATCTTCCAGACTCAAAACGGGTTCTGTATTTTTAGTTTCTTTGGTTTCCCTGCTTTCTTCAACAATTCTCTTCTTTAGTAATTCGGAGAGCTCTGCTTTAAAATTAGCTTTAAATAAGTCCTTTTCAGTGATTATTTTTCCGGTTTTTAAATCGAAGTTGTAATAATTACGTGTTTCCAAACCGTGTGCTCCTCCCATATCCACATATCTTTCAATACCATATACATATATTTTTTTGTCACTATAACAGCTAAACCCTGACAAAGTGTGTTCATTATCAAATGAATATGAATTAGTAGTGTCTTTTACATTTATCAGAGGTTCATTATTCGCTTTATAATCGGCTATTAGTTCTTTGCTAAACAAATACACCAATGAATCATTGGGATGAGCAATATAATCATCGCCGAATAAGTTTGTAATAATAGTCGAACGAATTGATTTCAACACATTTGTATCAGCGAATGCCACCGGAATTTCAA
>CAIYTJ010000088.1 GCA_903929065.1 uncultured Bacteroidales bacterium
TTTTGGGAAAATGGGTTAGAAATAGCTCCGGCAAAGAAATATTTTATTTTTTGGTGCTTTGGATAATTGTAACCCTGCTCAGCCAAACTTCGCTTGCCGAATTTAAATATTTTTCTCAGATTACATACTATTTCAGCGGTTCAATAGGATATGTAGTCTTGGGATATTATTTAACTAAGTATCCGATTTTTTCCAAATCTAATAAAACAATCGTTATTTTGTTGTTTTTACTAGTTATCTCTGTGCTTTTTACTGTATTTGGAACTTATTATTTGTCTAATGCTTCAGGGAAATCAATTCAAACATTTTATTCATATTACACTATTAATGTGATTGTGGAAACTTTAAGTGTTTTTCTATTATTTAGCATATTTGCAATTAGAAATGCATTAATAAACAGAACGTTGGGTCTTATCAGCAAATATAGTTACGGCATTTTTTTGTCACATGTTCTTGTTCTGACGGCATTGTCATTTCTAAAAATTGATTGTCTGTTTATCCATCCGCTAATTGGAATTATAGTAACTGTAATACTTTGTTTAAGCGTTTCAGGAGTAATGGTTGGCTTAGTCAATAAATTACCTTACGGGAAATTTATTTCAGGTTAAAGAAATTTATGAAGATAATCTACAACATTAGTTCAACAGCCACAAGTGGAGGAGGAATGGAACGTGTAATTTTGAATAAGGCAAATTACCTTGCTGATGTGTTTGGTTACGAAGTCATTCTGATTACAACTGACCAGAAGGATGGCAAATCATTCTATCCTTTTTCCAAAAGTATCCGGCACATTGATTTGAATATCAATTATATGGATATTGCCCGAAAAAAAGGATTTTTTCAGGTATATTTACTTTACCGGATTGCCTTGATAAAACACCGAAAAGCACTTACAACCGTTTTAATGGAAGAGAAAGCGGATATAGTAGTTTCATTATCAAGAGATGAGAAAGAGTTTCTGTATAAAATAAACGATGGAAGTAAAAAGGTGTTAGAATCGCATCGATGCCTGAAACCACGAGCGCCGATAGAATTTAGAAGAGCGAAATCTATCATTCAAAAAATCAAGATTGTTTATCGACTTTTACACGAGACAAGACTTCCAAAATATTATGATAAGTTTATTGTGCTGACAGAGGAAGATAAAACCTTTTGGAGTGAGAAAAATAATGTGGTGGTTATTCCAAACCCGTTACCATTCGAAACTCCCGAAAAACCTGATCTTTCTGCGAAACGGGTTTTATGTGTTGGCAGAATATCAACTGATAAAGGTATCGACAGGTTATTAAGTATCTGGAGTAAAGTTTCTGTAAATTATCCGGATTGGAAGCTTTCACTCATTGGCGATGTTGTTGATTCAGAATTACTTAAACAAATAAAGGATTTGAATCTTGAGAAATCGGTTGAGATAATTGCTGCAACCAGAAATATTCAGGAAGAATATTTGAAAAGCTCGGTTTATGTTATGACTTCACGGTTTGAAGGCCTTCCGATGGTTTTGCTGGAAGCTATTTCAGTTGGCTTGCCTGTGGTTTCTTATACCTTTAAATGTGGTCCCCGCGATGTGATTAACGATGAAGTTGATGGCTTTTTAGTGGAGGAAGATGATGAACCGAACTTTGTTGAAAGGCTTGGATTACTTTTGGGCGATCAGAAGTTGAGAGAAACTATGAGCAAGAATGCTAAAATAAATAGTGAACGTTTTTCTGTTGAAACAGTTATGAATAAATGGGATAAGCTTTTTTTGGAATTGATAAATAATTAATTAATTTGAAATGTCAGTATAGATTTTTAGAATACTCTCTCCGACATTAATAGTGCTGAATTTATTTTTTACATTATTTGCAATTGTCTCATTATCATATTTCAATGAAATTAATTTATTAATTCCATCGACCCATTCTTCAATAGTATTTTCGCACAAAATTCCATTAGATTCATTAATTAATTCCGGCAAGGCACCTACATTTGAGCAAATTACAGGAGTTCCTGTCATTAATGCCTCAACAATTACGACTCCAAAAGTTTCTACAGTACTGGCATGAATATAATAATCAGAAATGTGTAAAATTTCTGCAATTGATGCTTTAGTTTGATAGCCAGTAAATTTAGTATTCAATTTGAGTTTTTTTGAAAGTTGAATCAATTCATTCAGTCTGTCTCCTCCTCCAACCATGGTCAGAACAATTTTTTTTTCAGTTAGTTCCTGAACTTTGGCCAATGCTTCTATGAATAATTCCGGCTTTTTATCAGGTATTTTTTTTGTTGCCCATGTTGCAATCGCACAAAAATGTATTTCATCTTTGTGTATGTCTTTTTTCTTGTAAGTAAATGTTTCTGAATTGATTACGTTAGGAATGATTCGAAATTTATCAGATTTCAATACAGGCATTAAATCCATCATGTTATTTTTCAAAAATTCCGAAACGGGCAATATCCTATTCGCATTTTTATAAATTTTCTTTGTTAATCCCGACAAATATGGTTTTTTAAGGATTCCGGCAATTTTACTCCAATGTTCAGTAATAATATGAGTCTTTCTGAGCTTTTTGGATATAAAATCTCCCATCATTCCTGCCGGAAATACAACATTTGAATGCACAAAATCAGGCGAAAATGAATCTGAAATTAATTTCTTGTAATAATACCAGGCAATTCTGTTTTGTAACGGAATTAAATGATAAATTAGATTTTTGAATCTTGTTAGAATCCTGATTTCAACAGTTTCTGTTCCTGATTCATCTAAATAAATTTGTTCTTTAATTGAAAATAAAAGATGAGATTGTTCAGTTAAGACGGCAAGTATTTTTATTTCAGTTCCGGTTGAATGTATGGCTGTTGCATGTTCTTTGACGAAAATTCCAAAGTTTGGATTATTTTCTGTAGGGTACCAGGAACTTATAAATAATACTTTCATAATGACATGAATATGATATAGTTATTTGCCTTTTATTACATCAAAACCTTTCCCATAAACACCAATTGCAGATGATTGAGATATAAACGCATTCGGATCAATATCTTTTACAATGCGGAATATTTTTACCGATTCATTTTTTCGGGCAATAACTGTAATAACTTTAACCGGTTCTTTTGAATACCAACCCATGCCATCCAGAATAGTTACACCGCGATGAACATCCAAATTTATTCTGGTTGCAATTGCTTCATATTCTTTCGAAAATATAAAAAATTGAACAGATTGACGCACACCATTAATAACCATATCTACAGCTATTGTGGTTATAGCCATGGCAGTAAGGCCATAAACAATTCGTTCTAAACTCCCAAATTTGAAGAAATACGAAGAACAGATTATCAAAACATCGCAATAAAGCAGAATTCGTCCAAGGGTTATATTCCGGTATTTATTAACAACTTTGGCAATAATATCTGTTCCACCGGAGCTTCCATTTGAAAGAAAAACCAAACCAACTCCTGTGCCGGCAAGCACCCCACCAAGAACACAAGCCATAAAATTATCATCAATACCAACAAAAGTACCGGGAACAGCTTGGGGTAAAACTGAAAAGAATAACGTTAGAACACCAACTCCATACATTGTTCTCAGACTAAATTTTAACCCCACAGTTCGAATGGCAATAATCAATAAAACTGCATTGATTAGAAAATAAGTAAGTGAAATTGGTATTCCGGTGGCGTAATAAATGATTGCAGCCACACCGGTAGCACCACCACCTGTAATATGATGTGGCAAGAGGAATGCTTTCCACGCACCGGCATATAAAAACAAACCAAATGCAATGAAAATGTATTCGCGGATGTCAATCCAGCCTTGTTTGGTAATTGATTTTAGATTCATAGTCGCATGACTTTAATCATTAAATAACGATATTCACAATTTTTCCGGGAACAACGATGATTTTCTTAGGTGCTTTTCCTTCCAGATATTTCAAGGTCTGTTCATTTGCCATGGCTGTTTTTTCAACATCTTCTTTTGTCATATCAGCCGGAAGTTCCAACAAGAAACGAACTTTTCCATTAAACGAAATTGGATAATTAAAAGCACTTTCAACCAAATAGACTTCATTGCAAATTGGAAACTTAGCGTCACAAACCGTTTTAAAATTTCCAAGAATATAGTATAATTCTTCGGCAATATGCGGTGCAAAAGGTGCCAGCAGAATGGACAGCGGTTCAAGAATTTCTCTTTTGCTACATTTCAAAGTAAATAATTCATTTACACAAATCATAAAAGCCGAAACCGAGGTGTTGTATGAGAAATTCTCAATGTCAAACGTAATTTTCTTAATGGTTTTATGCAGAATTTTCAACTCTTCAGCGGTTGGTTTTTCATCATTTACCAACAACATATTTTCTTTGTAAAACAATGACCATAAACGTTTTAAAAACCGGTGAACTCCGTCAATTCCATTTGTATCCCATGGTTTTGATTGTTCCAACGGACCGAGGAACATTTCGTATAAACGCAATGTATCAGCACCATATTTTTCGACAATGTCGTCCGGATTCACCACGTTATACATTGATTTCGACATTTTTTCAACTGCCCAGCCGCAATGATATTTACCATCTTCCAGAATAAATTCAGCCGATTTGTATTCCGGATTCCAGTTTTTAAATTTCTCAATATCAAGAATATCGTTCGAAACAATATTTACATCCACGTGAATTTCAGTCGTTTCATATTGGTTTTTCAAATTCAACGAAACGAACGTATTTGTATCTTTAATTCGATACACAAAATTACTTCTTCCCTGAATCATTCCCTGATTAATCAATTTTTTGAACGGTTCATCTTCACAAACCAACCCCAAATCGAACAAAAATTTGTTCCAGAAACGACTGTAAATCAAGTGTCCCGTTGCATGTTCCGTTCCACCGATATACAAATCCACATTGCGCCAGTATTCATTTGCTTCCGGACTTACCAAGGCTTTATCGTTTTTCGGATCCATGTAGCGTAAATAATAAGCCGATGAACCGGCAAATCCTGGCATCGTGTTTAATTCTAAAGGGAAATGATCTTCCGTTTCCCAGTTTTTTGCACGGCCAAGTGGTGGTTCGCCTTTTTCGGTTGGGAGAAACTTATCAATTTCCGGTAATTCCAGCGGTAATTTGCTCTCATCAAGCATATAAGGCATTCCTTCTTTATAATAGACCGGAAATGGTTCGCCCCAATACCGCTGGCGACTGAAAATAGCATCTCGCAAACGGAAATTCACTTTCACACGCCCCAAACCCTTTTCTGAAATATATTCTTTGGCTTTTGCAATGGCTTCTTTTACGGTCAATCCATTCAAAAAACCGGAATTCATCATAATTCCTTCTTTGGCATCCAAACTTTCTTCGCTCACATCACATCCTTCAATCAAAGGAATAATCGGCAAATTAAAATGTTTTGCAAAAGCATAATCACGGCTATCGTGAGCTGGAACAGCCATAATAGCTCCGGTTCCATAACCGGCCAACACATAATCGGAAATCCAGATTGGAATTTCAGTACCACTTACCGGATTAATGGCGTACGAACCCGAGAAAACGCCGGTTACCCGACGATCGGCAATGCGCTCACGCTCGGTACGTTTTTTTGTAGCTGAAATATAATTCTCAACTTCAGCAGCTTGTTCAGAAGTTGTTAGTTGTTTAACCAATTCACTTTCGGGCGCCAACACCATAAAAGTTACGCCATAAATTGTATCTGCACGAGTGGTAAAGACTTCGAAATTGAAGTCCTGACCTTTTACATTAAATTTTAATTCAGCACCTTCGCTTCGTCCAATCCAGTTTTTTTGAGTTTCAGTCAATGAATCAGTCCATTCAATCGTATTCAAACCATCAAGCAACCGTTGTGCATAAGCCGAAACACGTAAACTCCACTGGCGCATAACCCGTTGTTCAACCGGATGACCACCACGAACCGAAACACCTTCACTCACTTCATCATTTGCCAGAACTGTTCCGAGAGCCGGACACCAGTTTACTTTCAAATCGGCCAGATAAGCAATTCGGTAATTCAAAAGAATTTCCTGCTGCTCTTTTTCTGATTTTGATTTCCAGTCTTCTGCACTGAATTGTAAATCAACCGTACAAGCAATATTCAAATCTTTAGTTCCCTGTAATTCAAAAACTTCAACTAATTCGGCAATTGGTCTGGCTTGCTGAGCATCATTACAGAAATAAGAGTTAAACATTTGAATAAATGCCCATTGAGTCCATTTGTAATAATCCGGTTCGCACGTGCGGATCTCACGATCCCAATCATAACAAAATCCTATTTTATCTAATTGTTCGCGGTAACGGGCAATGTTCTTTTTGGTTGTAACAGCCGGATGCTGACCGGTTTGAATAGCATATTGTTCAGCCGGCAAACCGTAAGCATCATAACCCATTGGATGAAGTACATTGTAACCTTTCAGACGTTTATAGCGGCTAAAAATGTCGGAAGCAATATAACCGAGTGGGTGACCAACATGTAAACCTGCACCCGAAGGATACGGAAACATATCCAAAACATAATATTTGGGACGATTTTGGTCAATATCGGTTTTATACGTGCTGTTGTTTTTCCAGTAAGCCTGCCATTTTTGTTCTATTTCTCTGAAATTGTACTCCATAATATGTTGAAAATTAATAATAAAAAGGTTTAATTTGATTCTTGTCAAAGAAAAATTATAGAACGCAAAGTTAATCATTTTAGCTGAATAAAAAGTTTCATATCTTGCTAAAATTCAAAAACCATGTTTTTTAATGACCTCAAAACATTGGTGTTTGAAATAAATGATTATTTTTGTCAGTTAAATCTTTAAATCAAAACAAAAATGCCTGATTCAAACTCAAAAATTCAATTCAAAGTTCCGGAGCCCACTTTAAGACGTTTGCCCTGGTATCTGGCTTATGCTCAACTAGTATTGAAGGAAGGTGAATATTACTTATCATCTACCCAAATTGCTAAAAATATTGCAGTTGATGCCTCAATGGTAGCCAAAGATTTATCATATATCAACATTACCGGTCGGACCAGAGTTGGTTATGACGTTAAGGAATTAGTCTCAATTCTAGAAGAATTTTTGGGATTTACAAATTCTCACAAAGCGTTTTTGTTTGGAGTTGGAAACCTAGGAGGAGCATTGATGCATGATAATGGACTGGAACAGTTTGGTTTAGAGATTGTTGCAGGATTTGATGCCAAATTTGAATTGGCCGGAACACGAATAAATCATATACCAATTCATCATATTGATAAGTTTGAAGAACTTCAACGAAAAACCGGAATTAATATCGGGATTTTGACCGTTCCGGTTGATAGAGCACAAATGGTTTCGGAAATGATGATTGCCGGAGGAATACAGGCAATTTGGAATTTCACACCGTTTCGGATTCGGGTTCCGGAAAATATCATTGTTCAAAATACCTCAATTTACGCTCATTTAGCAGTTATGTTCAATAGATTAAATGCAATTAAAGAAGACGAGAAGAAAAGAAACATAAAACAAAAGATAAAATGAAAATATTTGCAATTGGCCAAAATTACGTTGAACATAACAAAGAACTTAACAGCAAGAATCCAACCGAACCAGTTGTGTTTATGAAACCGGATTCAGCACTTTTGAAGAACAACAAACCTTTTTATATTCCCGATTTCTCGCAAGAGCTGCATTATGAAACTGAATTGATTGTAAAATTCAACAGGTTAGGCAAAAATATTGACTCGAAATTTTCGGAACGTTATTTTGCGGAAATAGGTTTGGGTATTGATTTCACAGCCCGTGATTTACAGCGAAAACTTAAAGCCGAAGGAAAGCCGTGGGAAATTTCTAAAGCATTTGATAATTCGGCAGTTATTGGTGATTTTCTTCCAGTTAGCGAATTAGGAGATATTCAAAATATTTCATTTAGACTTGATATCAATGGTAATACTGTTCAAAAAGGCAATTCAACAGATATGATTTTCCCTATCAATGAACTTGTTTCATATGTCAGTCGTTTCTTTACGATAAAGATTGGCGACATTCTTTTTACAGGCACGCCGGTTGGTGTTGGAAAAGTTGCAATTGGCGATCGTTTAGAGGGTTATATTTTTGATAAAAAGATGTTTGATTTTTATGTTAAGTAATCCTTATATTAGTGTAGTTTGATAATAAAGCAACGATTATTACGTTACTTTTGTAATGATTTTTTTCCAAAAACGAACAATCAGTTTAAATGAAAATTAAAATACTGTTTTTTTTATTTCTGTGTACATTTATAACCTTCCTAAGTGCACAAAA